>CALLGK010000097.1 GCA_938009905.1 uncultured Acidimicrobiales bacterium
CTGGCCATCCTCAAGCGCTGCGGCCACGGCGCGGCCTGGCGCCGAAGCAGGAGAGCGATCGCTCGCTCCACCGAATCCGTGAAGCTCGCCAGACGCATCTACGACCCAGCCTCTGGAGCCGTCTGCTGAGGCCACGAGGTCGACCACCGTTTGCGTGCCGGCAGGGCGGCCGCCGGGACTTGCGTTGCCGCCGAAACCGATCACGATGCCGTTACTGGCCAGCACATACCCTCGCCCGTTGCCGCCATCAACGGCGACGGCGGTGCCGGTGTCTAATGGTCCTGGCGAGTTAGAGGGAACATCAGCTGCGCCTGCTGGCCGGATGCCGCCCTTGGTGTCAACCACAAAGACCGCGGGGCCAGAGTCGAGAGGCTTGCGAGAGGCGAAGTTGTACGGCGCTTCGTCGGTGGTCAGTGCCAGCTGGTTTCGGATCGGCGCGATGTTTGGCTGTAGGCCGTTGCCGGGACACGACGTGATCACGAGCTCACGGTGGCCAACCAGGCGAGGGGAATCGACCCAGGTGCCGTTAGGAAAGCGCAACGTTCCTGTCGAACTGGTGCGGCTCTTGAGCCAGACCGTGCCGAGCGGATCGGCCCCGTGCAGTCCGAGCTTCCAGTCGGCGAGTGCCGTGATCGCGCCATTCACGGCCGCTGACGACGGCGCCGATGAGTGCGTGCCGAGCACGGCGATGCCTGATGTTGCGGTGTTGAAGCCCCGGGTGTGGCCGCCGCTCACGGGCCGATCGACACCACCCATTCGTGCTTCCCAGATGCGACCGAAACGATCGATGATGAAGTTGTAGGCAATGTCGCACCAACCGCGTGTGTTGGTGTGGAACCGACGGATGCCTTCAATCTGACTGGCGACAGAATCAGCGTTGTATGCGTTTGTGGTGACCGTGTGGTGCACCACCACGGCCTCAACGTTGCGGTTGTAGATAGGGCCCTGGTCGCAGTCTTCGTTGTCGTAGGCCCAACCAGCAGTTGTCCATGCAGAGCGAGGGATGATGTTGGGCTGCCCAGGTTGGGCCGCTGCCTCACCGAGCAGGGCTGCCTCGCCATCGAGCGGGGTGATGCCTTGCGCCGCCAAGGCCAAATCTCCGGCCGGCGTGAGGGCCTCGAGCGTGAAGCTCGATCCGCCATCACCGAGTCGCGCGAGTTCGACGGCTTCTGCGTCTTCACCGATCCAGATCGGCCCAATACCACTTCGGAATTCGCCAGACCCTTCCTCGCCAGCAAGGCCATCGGGAGCATCTTCTGATGCATCTGACACAGCGATCCAGTCGCTCCATGAGGTGCCGTCGAAACTCCGAACGGCAACGGTGCCAAGGACCTCTCCCCGTGGCGCCTCGAGAATCACCATCGTGGGATCGCCAGGAAGATCGACGTGTACGCCCGCTGTTGGGACGCTCAGGGCCGCGGCGTCGAAGTCACCCGCGACGCCGGGAGCGGTTGCATGGTCGTGGCCTTCGTGGTCACCGGCCTCGTCGTGTTCGGCAGGGACGGTGCCGTGGCCATGGCCGTCACCAGCGAGCAGCGCGGCAGTTGCCGAGGAATCACCGCTCCACTCATCGCCAAAGGACACCTCGACCGTCTCGACATCGAGGCTGCCGCCGACGTCTTGGGCCACCGCAGGAGCCGCTGAGGATCGAGAAGCAGCGTCGGCGGGTACGGCCACCACGGCGAGCAGCATCACGGCGAGCACCGACCGAGCAAAAGCCGGCCCGCTGGCCACGGTGGGAGCGAGGTCGGCGAAGCGCCGAAGAGTTAGTCGTGAAGGCATTGGCGATGTGACTGTTGATCACGCGCGAACCAACAGCAGCCCAGAACTCTACTTCGGGTCATGCGGTCGAGATGGTCACCTAGGCGAAGCCACCCACAGGGCGCTAGACCTGGGCGGTGAAGGACGGCAAGCACTGTCCGTCGAGCTCGACAACATCGAACCGATCGCGGTTTGCGTAGGTGACCTCGTTGGCCGGATCGACCGGGATCTTGTACTCCCGAAATGACATCTCGAGTGCATCGAAGGCAACAAGACGGCCCCTGAGCGAGTCACCGAGTCCGAGAATCAACTTGATGGCTTCAAGAGCCTGAATCGAACCGACGATGCCGGGCAGCACGCCAAGCACGCCAGCTTCTGAGCAGCTCGGCGCAAGCTCTGGTGGTGGCGGCTCGGGGAGAAGATCTCGATAGGTCGGTCCGTCGAGCGGATCAAACACGGTGACCTGACCCTCGAAACGGAAGATTGATCCGTGCACGACCGGAATGCCGAGCTTCACAGACGCGTCGTTCAGGATGTAGCGGCTCGGGAAGTTGTCAGCGCCGTCGATCACGACGTCGTAGCCCTCAAGAATGTCGAGGATGTTGTCGGCACCGAGACGCTGGTCGTAGGTGACCACGTTGATGTCTGGGTTCATGGCAGTGAGGGTCTTCTTGGCCGAGTCGACCTTGCGCTCCCCCACTCGATCGGTGTTGTGGAGAATTTGTCGCTGAAGATTCGACTCATCGACCACATCCATGTCGACGATGCCAAGCGTTCCGACGCCTGCCGCGGCCAAGTACAGCGCCGCTGGTGATCCAAGGCCACCGGCCCCCAACAGCAGCACCTTCGCCGCAAGCAGCTTGTGTTGACCCTCTTCACCGACCTCGGGCAAGAGCAGGTGGCGGCTGTATCGATTGCGTTGGTCAGACGAGAGCGTTTGTGGTGTGACCCACTCGCGCCCTTCGTCTTTCCACTTGTTGAAGCCGCCATCCATCGACACGACGTTGGTGTAGCCAAGCTCGGCCAACGTTTTTGCCGCAAAGGCCGAGCGTGCCCCACCGGCACACATCACGACAACCGGTGCGTCTTTGTCAGCAACTCGGCTTTCGATCTGCGATTCAAGATTGCCGCGGGCAACGACCACCGAGTTCGGCACGACACCCTGGGCCGTCTCATCTGGTTCACGGACATCGACGAGGATGGCGCCTTCTGCGAGTGCGGCCTGTGCTCCGTCGGTATCGACCTCGTTGATCTCTGCTTTCGTCGACGCAAGCAACTCTCGGAACGATGGCATATCGAAAACCTATCTAGTTGGTCGGAACTACAGAAGAGAACGACCTCGAGACGGGAGATCTTCCCAATGCAGCACGATCGCTCCGGTGGATCGTCAGGGGGCCGTCACCAACGGCAGCACATCAGAGATCGAGCCTCGCAACACGACGTCTGCGATGTCGTCCATCTCTGTCTCGCTGCCGTTCAAGATGATGACCTTGGCACCGCTTTGTTTCGCAATCGGGACCACCGCAGCGATGGGGTAGACGGCAAGCGTTGAACCGATCGCAAACAGCACGTCACACGTCTGCGCTGCGGCTTCGGCCCGCTTGAGATCTTCAACCACCAGATTCTGACCGAAGCTGATGGTGGCCGACTTCAACATCCCGCTGCACTCCGGGCATGGCGGGTCATCCTCGCCCTGGCGCACTCGGTCCAACGCCACCTGCATCGGTTTGCGATAGTCGCAGCTCAAGCACACGACCTCGCGAACTGATCCATGCACTTCAACAATGCGGTCAGGGTCGGTGCCAGCAGCGTGATGCAACCCGTCGATGTTCTGTGTGATGAGCAGGGCCATCTTGCGCTGCTTCTCGAGATCGAGGAGCGCCAGGTGTCCCTTGTTTGGCTCGGCCGACCACACCGGCGAGTCGAGGCGATTGCGCCAGGCACGAACCCGTACGTCGCGATCAGCGACGTAGTTCTGAATCGTCGCCGACTTCTCTGCGCCCGGATTCTTGGTCCACACACCGTTTGGTCCACGAAAGTCTGGGATCCGGCTGTCGGTTGAGATGCCCGCCCCGGTCAGCAACACGACCCGCGACGCATCACCGAGGATCGCCCTGGCCTCGGCCACGCCGAGAGCCATCTGCTCAGCGGCTGCGGGATCCTCGCCGTTCTCGCCCGCATCGGCTTCAACATCGTGAGCATCTGTCATCCCCGCATCATCGCAGCTCTACTCTCTTTGTGTGACGTCGATCGCTGACCAACTCAAAGCCCGTGCCCGCGACACTGCTCGCGTAGCAAAAGACCGTGCCCGCTCAGGACAGACGGCCATCCGAGACAAGGTTGGCGACCGGGTGGGCGACAAGGTCGGCCTCGTCATGGACAGCGGCGACCCAGATGCACGGCTGATCAACATCCTGAACGGCCAAGACAAGAACCATCGCTATGACCTGCAGACCGCGGTGATCATCGACCGCGTGTTGAGCGACGACGACGTTGCCATCGACGTCGGATGTCACGAAGGTGCGATTCTTGACCACATGCTGGCCGCCGCCCCGAACGGCCGCCATCTGGCCTTCGAGCCGCTCCCCCATCTGCACGGCGCTCTTGTCGAGAAGTACCCGGACACCGAGATTCATCGCGTCGCCCTCGTGGCCGAACCGGCTGGTGATCTTGAGTTTCACCATGTCGTGTCGAACCCTGGCTACAGCGGGCTCAAAGAACGTCGCTACGACCGACCAAACGAGACCGTCGAGCTGATCTCGGTGCCAACGGCCAAGCTCGACGACCTCGTCGACGGACGAGCACCCAAGCTGATCAAGATCGACGTAGAAGGGGCCGAGCTTGGGGTGTTGCAAGGAGCAGGCGACACCATCGCCGCCCACCGACCGATTGTGGTGTTTGAACACGGCCTCGGCGGTAGCGACATCTATGGCACCGATCCAAGCGACATCGCCTCGTTCTTCGCCGAGCGCGACATGGTGGTGTCCCTGCTCGGAACGTGGCTCGACGACGGACCGCCACTCAGCAACGAGCAGTTCTCCGACCAGTTCCACCAGGGCCGCAACTACTACTTCATCGCCCACCCGGAGCCTCGCTGACCCGGCTCACTCGCACCAAGCGCGCACCATGCTCGCTGCGACCCTTGATATCCCTCTTGACGCCTGAACTTCATTCAATTACGTTTATTTACGTTCACTTGTAGTCAAACGCAGTTTATGCACCGGCGGGTGCGTTCGAGAGAGGCAAGCATGACCAATCATCTCAGTGTCGTTCCGACGTTCCCCGAGCCACAGCTCACGGTGGTTCCGTGGCCTGATGACGTTTTGGAGCAGCTCGGACACGATCCGCTCAGCGACTATGTCGAGATCTTCTGGGTCTCAGTGCTCGGGCCAACCGCGACGTTGCTTGTGCGGCGTCTCGCAAAGCAGCTCGATGCCAATCCGGCAGGGTTCACGATCAACTGCGCCGACTGGGCCAAGGAGCTCGGCATCGGCGACAAGGGCGGCAAGAACAGTCCGTTCTGGCGAAGCGTCGAGCGAGCGTGCCGTTTTGGGGCGGCTCGCCGCAACGGCGCCATTCTGGCCGTGCGGCCGAAGCTGCCTCCGCTCACGATCCGACAGCTGAATCGGCTCCCGATTCACATGCGGACGATCCACACCGAGTGGGACACCGAACAACAGTCGGCCTAGCCCGCATCAACATCCACCACCAAAACGAGGAAATGCCGGGAAAAATCGGGGACGTGTCGGGAATGTGGGGGCGCTAGTAGGCGCCGTCGGACTTGAGCACCGCAGGAATCGTGCGGGCCAAGATCGTCAGGTCGATGATGATCGACCAGTTATCGACGTAGTAGAGGTCGAGGCGGGTGTATTCCTCGAAGCTCGTCTCGCTACGACCAGACACCTGCCACATGCCCGTGATGCCGGGCTTGACCCGGAGGCGGCCATACAGGTCGGCATCCCAAGCTGCCATCTCAGAAGCCAAGGCAGGACGTGGCCCCACCAGGCTCATCTCGCCCTTGATGACGTTGAACAACTGCGGGAGTTCGTCAAGCGAGGTCTTGCGCAGGACCGCACCGACCTTGGTGACCCGCGGGTCTTCCTTCATCTTGAAGAGCGGACCGGCGCCCTCGTTGTTGTCCTGAAGATCTTCGAGAATTTCCTCGGCGTTCGTCACCATCGTGCGGAACTTCATCACGTCGAATGGCACGCCGTCTTTGCCAACTCGTGACTGCTTGAAGATCACGGGACCCTCGCTGTCACGACGAACCGCAATAGCCAGCATGGCCAAGACGGGCGAGAGACAGATCACGCCGAGCGTCGCAAGGGTCAGGTCAAATGTGCGCTTGGCAACCGCTCGCCAACCATGACGCTGTACAGGCTCGACGTACACCACGGGGAACCGGCCGAGGGGTCGAACGGTGAGCCGTGATGGGTCGATGTCGGCCAGGGTCGAGCTGAGCTCAACGTGAATGCCAGCTTCGATGAGGTCGCGAATCAAACGGTTGCTGTGGCGAGCCTCAATGGCGGTGGCCGCGATCACCACACCACCAGCCTCTGCGTCACGGGCCGCCTGCAGGACTCGAGTGGTCAGTTCATTTGGATTGCCGACTCGAGTGGGGTCGATGGTGTCGACGACGTCGTAGCCAAGGTGCGTCTCTTCGTCGAACATCTTGGCCAGCAGCTGGCTCTCGTTATTGTCGCCGATCAAGAGCACCTGGCGCTGAATCAGGCCCTTAGCCCGCAACGTCGCAAACCGACGGCGCATCACTTCACGTTCGAACACAAGACCGATGGCACCAAAGGCCGTCGCCGTGACGAGCCAAATACGATCAATCATGAGGTCAAAGGTGAAGGCCGATGCCGCGACCGAAGCGGCCGCAAGAACACCCGAGTCGAAGATTCGACGGATCTCATCGGATCGACGGGTGATGAAGCGTGATGCGTAGAGCCGGAATCGGCCCATGAACGCAGCCCAACCAAGGAGCAGGATGGCGGTACCGATCAGCAACCCTTCGCCACCGGGCCGGATCAGGCTCGCAACGGCGATGCCGGCCAGGGCGACAAGCAAGTCAATCGCAATCTGAGTCAGCTTGGCCTTGGACGCACGCGGGGCGCGCACCGTCGGCACCACGTTGTTGCCAACTCCACGATCAATCACTGCCACGTCGCTATCCACCTCACGTCGCTCCGCCGGAAAGCAGAGTGTGCGCTACAGGACTACGTATCGGCGAGAGATGTCGCGAAATGAAGCCTCATGGCCCAGCAACCACAAGCTGGGGTGGGCGAATTCGTGCGAACCGAAAGGGGCTTTTGGATCAGGCCCAGTTCTCAAGCATGTTTGCGAGGAGTCGGACGCCGAACGCCGTACCGCCCTTAGTGATGATGCCATCTTCCTTGTCTGACATCGCCGAGAGACCCAAATCGATGTGACCCCACGGTTGTCCAGCCGTGAACTCTTTGAGAAAGAGTCCGGCCACGAGCGCACCGCCGTAGGGGCCGTTTCCGATGTTCTTCAGATCGGCAACGGTTGAATCGAGCTGCTTGCGATATTCCCTTGGCAGGGGCAGGCGCCACACCTGTTCGTGGGTCTTTTCTGACGCTGCTTCGAGGCGCTTGAGCACGCCGTCATCGGTGCCCATGATGCCGGCAAAGCTGTTGCCGAGGGCCGCGGACACCGAACCCGTGAGCGTGGCGATGTCGATGATGGCGTCTGGCTTCTTCTCGGACGCAATCGACAATGCGTCTGCCATGACCAGACGACCCTCGGCGTCTGTGTTCAGCACTTCGACGGTCTTGCCGTTTCGCGCCGTGAACACATCGCCCGGTCGACTGGCATCGCCGTTGATCATGTTGTCGGTGAGCGGCACGTACGCGGTGACCGCAGCCTTCACGCCAAGAATTGGCAGGAGCGTCATCACGGCCAGCACGACGGCGCCGCCTGTCATGTCGACCTTCATCGTCATCATGCCGGAGCCCGTCTTGATCGACAGACCACCGGAGTCGAAGGTGATGCCCTTGCCAACAAGCGCGACCTTGCCGGCTGCCCTCCCCTGCGGCTTGTACTCCATCACCAAGAAACGAGGTGGGTGTGTTGAACCCTGGTTGACCGACATGAGGCCGCCCAAGCGTTCCTTCTCAATGCGCTTTTCGTCCCACACAGACAACTTGACGCCGGTGCCGCGAAGAGCAGCCCTGGCCTTGTCGGCGAACACGGCGGGCGTGAGCGAGCCACCTGGCTCGTTGACGAGATCGCGAGCAAGCGAGACGGCGTCGACAATGGCAACGCCCTCGTTGAATGCGGCGCGGCTGCCCGCCCCCGACGCCACGACAGAAACCTTGCGAAGCGTCGCCTTGGGCGGCGTGCCCTTGAAATCGGTGAACTTGTAGCTGGCGAGCCCGATGCCCTCGACCACAGCCCGGATGGCTTCGCTGCTACTCATGCGCCGACCGGGCTTTTCGGCCAACGTCGTAGCCACGGCCTTGTGCTTGCCAACCGATCGCACGAACGCGGCCGCGGCACGGCGCACCTCGTTGGTTCCCATCTTGGACCGAACGCCCACACCAACGAGTACACGAATCGGCTCACTTGCCGGCCCGGGAACGATCATGGTTTGCCCGACCTTGCCCTCAAACCCCTGCAGCGAAGCAGCTCGAGCCAGATCGGGACCAAGCTTCTTCATCTCATCGCTCGCCACAACAACGTCGTGGGCGGTAGCACTCTTGGGAACAGCGGAAGACAGGCTCAGCGTGGGCATCAGGGCAGCATAGATTCACCCAGGGTGCTGGAGGTCTGATGTCTGGCACACTTGATGCTGTGCGGGTGAGCGGCGAGCGA
>CALLGK010000098.1 GCA_938009905.1 uncultured Acidimicrobiales bacterium
GTGGTGTGGCTCTCTTCGATGTCAGCGAACCAGTTCGACCAGTCGCGCCACGTGTCTTCCATCTCGGGAAGCAACCCGATGTCGTGCGCCAAGTTGATTGCCGTGGTCGGACTACATGGGTTGCCAGCGAGAGCTTCGAGGCGAGTCACCAGAATCTCGCGGTCTGAGAAGCGGCTGTAGATCGAGGGAAGGAAGGCGATCATCAGGGCGATGATTTCGAGGCCAAGCACGCCTTGGGCGATGGCGAGCAGGAGGTAGCCAACGTCTTGCGAGCTTGAGAATCCGAACGTGGTGAAGGCCGCACCGGAGAACACAAGAGCGTCAACGAACGACGTGAGACCGAACGCCCAGTAGACGCCCGCGCCGCCACAAATCAGGATGGCGGCCCACACAAAGGGCAGCGCCAGGAGGCTCGCCGGTGCGATGCGCGACAGCACACGGTCCCGTAGTGTTGGCGAGGTGATGAGGCCCGCCGCGCCGCGGTAAATCACCTCGACGGTGCGGAAGAAAACCCTGGTGATGAGTGGGTTCTCGGCCCGTGGCACGACGACGGTGCGGGCGGCCGACAACAGGGTGGCGGAGACGATCGATGCGCCGATGAGCCCAGCGAGAATGCGCAGTGCAATCACAGCGTGATCCTAGGTGGATGGCGGTTGCCGGCTGGGGAAGGTGCTGTGCGCTTGTCGCTCGTTAGCCGTGCGAGGCAGCGGGTGGCTAGAGGACAGCGGGGTTAGAGGACGGTGGCGATTGCTCCGGTTGCGGCGACGCCGGCGGAGATGACGGCGGCGTAGATGCGAAGCAGGCGGTTGAGAGCCGACGGGTCGAGCGTGGCGACGAAGCTCTCGGTGGCCGGCGCGGTGGCGGACATGGACAGCTCGGCGAGCTCGATGCGGTCTGGGCGACCGATGGTGCGGCGAGTTGAGGTGTCCATGCCGTCATCGTGAACGACGGCGAACGATGAGACAGCGGGGATGTCCCGCATTCATGTTTGTGCTTATGGGGGTGCCGTTGCAATCGGTCTTCCTCCAACGCTGGTCGCTACGATCCTCCTTCGTGACCGAATCGCCGGCCGAGCCGACCACTCCCCCGTCGAGCAGCGGGACGCTTCGGGCCGCGATCGACATCGGCACGAACTCGATGCATCTCGTGGTGGCCCGTACCGACGCCGATGGCGGATTCGACATTCTCACTACCGAGAAAGAGATGGTCCGACTCGGAGCCGGCAGCGGCGAGATGAAGGAGCTGGCGGACGACGCCATCGAGCGAGGCATCAGAGCGCTCGATCGGATGAAGCAGGTGGCGGGCAGCTTCGGTGCCGTTGAGCTGGTGGCTGTGGCGACCAGTGCCGTACGGGAGGCCTCAAACCGCTATCTGTTCCTGGAGCGAGCTCGCAACGAGGTGGGTGTTGAGGTCGATGTGATCTCGGGGTTCGAGGAAGCACGTCTCATTCACCTCGGCGTGCTTCAAGCGTTGCCCGTGTTTGATGAGCGCATCCTGTTGGTTGACATTGGCGGCGGTTCGACAGAGTTCCTCATTGGCGAGGGTGACGACGTGTTGGAAGCCCGCAGCATGAAGCTCGGCGCCATTCGTCTCACGCAACGGTTCTTTGATGGTGGAGTCGCGACGCCCGAGTCGGTCGAACAAGCTCGCCACTATCTACGGGCCGCGCTTGCGCCTGTCGCTTACGAACTCGGCGGGCACCAGCCAACGGTGTGTGTTGGCAGTTCTGGCACAATTTCGACGATTGCGGCCATGGCTGCGGCGGAGCGGGGCGAGAACCTTCGCCAGCTCAATGGCGCGACCTTTACTCGAGCCGAGCTCGAAGACGTGGTGACGCGTGTTACCGGTACGCCACCCGATCAGCGAAAGGCACTTGCCGGGCTCGACCAGAAGCGCACCGACATCATCGTGGCCGGTGCCCTTCTTCTCTCGGAGGTCTTCGAAGCGTTCAGCATCGAGCAGATGACCGTGTCGGAGTTTGCACTTCGTGAGGGAGCACTGCTTGATCGAGGGCACGCCTCATCGACCTCCGGCGAATCTCGTGTGAGCAACTTGCGGCGGTCGAACGTGCGTCGGTTGGCGGCCCAGCTCGACCCCGATCCTGATCATGCTGACCACACCGCGCTGCTGGCCACGATGCTGTTTGATCGGACCAGTGGGCGGCATGGGCTTGGCAGTCATGAGCGGGAATTGCTTGAGGCGGCGGCGATCGTGCACAACGTGGGGCTGTTCATCAGCCACTCGAGCCACCACAAGCACAGCTACTACGTGGTGAGAAACTCGGAGAAGCTCACCGGTTTCACCGATCACGAGATCGAGATCATGGCGTTGGTCGCTCGCTATCACCGCAAGAGTCACCCCTCGCCAAAGCACGCCGAGTTTGAGCGGCTGAGCGATGACGACAAGCAGACCGTGCGGGTGTTGGCGGGGCTGCTGCGAGTTGCGATCGGGCTTGATCGAGGCCATCAGCAGGCGGTGCGGTCGCTGCGAGTCTTTGATCGAGATGATGCACTCGTAATCGAACCGGTTGCTCGGGCAGCCGACACCAACCTCGACTTGCAGATCTACGCCGCCACAGAGCGTTCAGGATTGTTGGCCCAAGCGCTTGGCGTCGACGTCCTCATCCAACAACGACAAGCCACCGAGTCAGAACACTTCTCGTCGTAGGCGAGAGACGGCA
>CALLGK010000099.1 GCA_938009905.1 uncultured Acidimicrobiales bacterium
AGCACGGGCTCTTCATCAGGCGAGAGCCGGGCAATGTCATCCTCTTGCAGGCTCAACGCTGGTCGTAGTTCGGTTGCGTCGTCGGCCAGCGCTCGGCGAGAGAGGCGAAGCCAGCCGGCTTGGATGTAGGTCTCTGACCCGTCCGGGGCCACCTCGATCAACGTCGCCTCGATGTCGCCGTCTTCGTCGGCGACCGTCACCCAGAGGTCGACACTGGCCGGACCAGCAAGCACCAGTTCTTCGCCGATGACGCCAGAGGTGAAGTCGATTCGGTTCGTTGATCCGCTTCGTTCCCAGTTCCAACCCGGCTCCGGTGTCCAGATCTGGTTGAGGTCGTCAATGATGACGCGGTCGCCCTCCGGCGGATCGCTGAAGAAGGAAGGCGTGCCCGTCGACGAAACCGGCGCTGGCATGAGGCGGTCGGTGCCGACCAGGTGGAATCGCTGAGGCTCGAGTTCTTCAGCCGGCCAACTGTCGAGCTCGACTTCGAATCGAGACACGGGCACGTTTGGCGTCGTGGCCCCCACCTCGAACAGGACTCGGATGGATGGTTCTGACTCGAACGCTTCGCGGGCCTCTTGTGCCGACATCCCCGGATAGTTGTTTGGGGGAAGCACGACGGGGGCGCCGAAGATCGAAGACAATCCGGCGGCGGCGATCACCCTGGTCAGAGGATCAATCCCGGGCGATTGATTGCCCACATAGATGTCGTAGAACTCGATGAGCGGTACCAGAACGTCTGGGCCAAGCGGGTCGATGTGGAGCCCGTTGTAGAGATAGGCCCGAAGAACTGGAGCTGATTCGAGTTCGTCGAGCATTGCGGGGAAGTGGCCGCCAGTTTGTTCGTCTTGCCACGCACCGGCGAGAAAGACGGGCACGTCAATCTGGTCGGCTCGAGTAACGGCTGAGCGAGAATCGACGAACTCGTCTCGAAACGGACGCTTCTCGATTTCGGCGATCAGATCGGGATTGTGCTCGCGCAGCGACTGGTTGGCTGCACATACGTCGTCGCCCGCTTCTGCCTTGTTGCGAGCCCAGCCCTGACCGTTCGCTTCGGCCCGTCTGCTGACCTGCGACGTCCAGGCTTGACCGAACCCGTTGTTGAAGATGCCTCCCGGATACAGAACGGAATCGACCTGATCAAGCACTGAGAGGGGAGCGATGGCATCGAGACTCGGCGGCTGAGTGGCCGCCACATGCAGCTGCATGATGCCGGGGTAGCTCACACCCCACATGCCGATGCCGTCGACCCACGACTGGCGGGCCAACGTTTCGATCACGTCGTATCCGTCGAGCGCTTGGATGGGTTCGAAGGCATCGAAGGAACCACCGGAGCAGCCGGTGCCCCGCACGTTGACTTGCACAAGGGCATAGCCGAGGGTCGGAATGAGAAGACGAGCCGGATCGTCGGCGCCAGGGTTCGATGGTTCGTAGCCGGAGTATTCGAACAGCGTCGGGTACGGACCTTCCTCGATCGGACCCGGCAAGGTCACAAGTGCAGAGAGCGTCGTGCCGTCGCGAGTCTCGATGTAGCCGTAGCCCGGTTCGAGGTCTTGATCGAAGGTGCGTGGATCTGGCGGGCTACTGCCAGCGATCGCAATGCTTGGGCCGGCTGCAATTGGTTCATCGCCATCTCGGACCTCGATCGTGGCCGGTCCGGGTGGGAGCTGACGCAGTAGGGCTGACCCCGACTCGCTGACCACGGCCTGGCCGAGCTCTTGTCCCGACGCGTCGAGCACCACGATCGTCGTGTCTGGCTCGGCGTTGACGACGGTGAGTTGTTCGAAGCCAACGATCACGTCGAGGTCAATCGGCGGGAGCGTGGTTGGCGGCAATGTTGTTGTTGTCGCCTCGGTGGTCGTTGTCGTCGCGAGGTCTTCTTCTGGTTCGTCATCGTCACTTGCGCCGCCGTCGCCTGACTCTGGCTCGCCGCTCAACAGCGACGAACCTGCTCTGGTGTCGTCGGCTGCCGTTGGTTCGCTGTCGCCGGTGCACGCGGCGGCGACGAGGGATGCCGCCAACAACATCGACAGAGATCGGCGGGAAGAAGAGCGTCGCACCACCCCAGTTTGACAGTCCTGGGAACAAAAGCTTCCCACCACCCTGCGTGTCAGCTACGCTACCCAGCGGGCGGAGTTGGTTTCGAGAGGTTTCTCGTGAGCCCAGCTCCATATTTGACCTTCCCGGCCAGCCCGGCGTTCCTTCGGCGACTCGTTCTTCTGCTCCTGTCGTCAACACTGGTTCTCTTTCTTGCCGGGTCCGCACTGGCCGCTATCGACACGCCGCGGCCCATCGTTGCTGACGCTTTCTCGTCGAGCGCGTGGGAGCCGACTGAGCTGCCAGACGTTGCTGTCACGCTCACCAACGTGTCTGCCGAGGATCCCGCCCTCGAGCGGTTCGTCATCCCGGCGCTCCGCGACATCAATGGTGTGTCTGCAGTTGTCGGCGAGGTCGCGGACTCCGGTCGGATCGCCTTGCACATCTCGCTGACCCCCGACGTGTCAGACCGTGTGCTGCCAGCAATCGAGCGAACGCTTGAAGAAGCCTTCCCTCAGGCCCAGGTATCGATGGGTGGCCGCGCCGTTGCCGACCGCGACCTTCTTGATCGTCTGAACCGCGGCACGATCGTTGCCGTCGTTCCGGTTGTCCTTCTTCTCACGGTGCTCGTTGCCGCATCGCTCGGCATCCGGGTTGGTCTCGCCGCCGGTGGAACCGTTGGCCTCTCGAGCTTGCTCGGCGGACTCGTTGGCAGTCGCGTCGCTGGAGCATTCGATGGGTCGCTCGGGACAACGGCCGTACCTGCGGTTCTTGTTGCCGTTCTCGTCTCGTCCGTTTTGACCTTCCGATTGTTGGACTGGTTCAAACATCCACGAGAAGATGAGCCAGCCGACGCCATTCGTACGTCGGTTGCGCACCTGCTTCCGGAAGCTGGGTTGCTCTTCGGCGGGCTCATTGCGAGCGCCATCATGCTGGAGCTCGCGGGAAGTGCTCGCACCCCGGCTGCCGTTGTGGCCGTCGGCGGTCTCTTCGCCGGCCTCGTTACCTTCGGCACACTGCCCTTCATGCTCGCCACGCAGGGCCCGCTGCCAGACGAAGACGACTACAAGCTCTTCAAGTTCAATACGCCTGACGGCCGTGATCTTCCACTGGCCGCCCTTGCCGGACTCACGTGCTTCCTGCTTTGCCTCGGTTTGTTCGCCATTCGCGTGCCGAGTAGCGAGCTGCTCGACGAGTCAGCCCTGTCGCCAGGTGTTACCTCTCGTCGAGTTTCCGAACAGCTCACCGAACTCGGAGGCGACCCAACGTCGGCCATCCTCGCCGCCATTCCGGCCAACGTCGGCGATCAGGCCATTGCCGATTGGGGTCGCGCCGCTAGCGCATTGCCGACCGTCGGCTGGATCGAAACGTCGACCGGCCGATACGCCAACGGAGCGTTGATTTCCGCACCGGCGTCATCGGCCAACTTCGTTACCGAAGACGCAACGCTGGCCATCGTCACTCCCACGGTGACGCCTCGATCTCCCGCTGCTCAAGATCTCGTCGGCCAGCTACCCGAGACGGCACCAAGCTTTGATCTCGTGCTGTCTGGCGTGACTGTCGACGCGCTTGATGTGTCTCAACAGGGCATTTCCCACCTCTGGATTTTGGTGCTCCTGCTGAGCGTCGCCGGTGGACTTGCGGTGTTGCTGCTCGTGAACGACCTCATGATGGCGATTCTCTCGTTCGCCCTACGCCTTGTTGGGACGGCCGCGCTCCTCGGCGTCTACTACCTCGTTGCGAGCGATGTCGGTGGTGTCGATCTTCAGATCGCAGCGCTGATCTTCAGCGTCGGAGTTGGCCTCTTCGAGATCGGCTTCTTGCGTCGCATTCGCGACGACGTCGCGGCCAGCATGGACAAGGTTGAAGAACACACCGATGTCGTGAGCGCCGCTTTCCGTCGTGAAGGTCGAGCCGCCATGCTCGGACTCGCCGTGACGGCTCTCTGCGGCCTCGGCTTTGTGGCCAGCGACCTCGCAACAGCTCGCCAACTTGGACTTGCCGTTGCCGCTGGCGTCGTGATCGAACTGCTGATTGGCACCTGGCTGCTGCGCCCAGCCGTGCTCGGCGAACGAGCCCTTGGTGTTGCTCTTGGTGGATCGCTTGATCGCCGTGCGTTCAACGGCGGTCGCCCACCACGCGTCCTGCTCCCCAATGATCCTGCTGGCGCACGGGCCGGAGCCAAGACCGATGCCGGCGTCGACGGCGAGCCCGAAATGCAGCCGTTGCCGGAGCGCATTGTGGCCATGGCCCGTCACATCAACGAGATCGCCATCCCGAAGGTGCCGGTGTACAGCCAGCCTCCGGCCCCGATGGACAGCGATGCCGTGCCGATCGAGCTTCAACCAGAACCCTTCATCTCGCCGTGGACTCGCATGATTCACAAGCGAGCAGAGAAGCGTCGCGGTATCGAGCCAACACCGACGCCGCACCCCCTGCCAGCAGCTGCAGGCAACACGTCGATCTCCCTTGGCGGCTCGCCGCAGACAACCGATCGCAGCGGCCCATTCGACTACAGCCTCTTTGACGATGTCGACCAACGCAGCGACGACGACGTGAAGACGAGAGGACCAGTTGGGACGCCAGCCTCGCTTGCCCCCACGATCGCCCCAATCGTGACAACGTCAGAACGGGAAGCTCCTGCCGCGGCGCCTGTCATTCGAGCGAACGCGCCACGAGTGACAGCGCAGCCTTCGGTCGTATCGCCGCAGCCGACGCCGGTTGATGAGGTGGCCGACGCCGAGACGCCACTGCCCGCAGTCGCCGGTGAGGTCGACCCAGAGTGGCGCCGCATTGTCAACGGCCTTCTGCGGGCCGAGTTCGACTTCCAGAAGACACCGGGCAAGGCCCAGTTCGAAACGGTCTTCGTCGAAGGAACGCCGCTTTTCAGCGAGCTGCTCGAGCACAACAAGCGCTTGCGCAAGGCTGGTCTTCGAGTCGAAGGCCGGGGCCCCGTGCTCAAGAAACTCACGGCGGTCAATCAGGAATCACCGGTCACGGTTGTGGTCACGGTCGACCATCCGCCCCGCCACCTGATCGACGCGCACGACCGGGTGCTCGGCACTCGTCCTGCCGAGCGTCGCGACGGCATGCTGTGGCTTGTGCAGGATCCTTCCGGCCGGTATCGCATTGCGGAGGCCGTCGACCTCGGAACCACCGAAGTCGAGCGGGCCGACAGCGGTGCAACGGCCGCTGCAGTGTCAGAAGTCGGATCGATGGCCCCTGCGCCGGTTCGACCGAAGACGGCTGGCGGCTCGGGGTTGTTCTCAACAACCTGATTCCGCAACAACCGATTCGAAAAACATCGGCGCAGATGCTCTGCATCGATTGGGAATCTGGCTCACCTCACCCTTGTTAGGGTGAGGTGCTGCTGTTTTTGGGAAAGGACCCCGCCCCGCCATGGAGATTGCTGACTCCGTTCTCGAGCTCATCGGGAACACACCACTTGTACGACTCCGACAGGTGACCAAAGACATCGAGTGCCCCGTCGTGGTCAAGTACGAGGTCTACAACCCGGGCGGAAGCTCGAAAGACCGTCCGGCCCTGGCCATGGTGCTGGCGGCGGAACGAGATGGCCACCTGAAGCCTGGCAGCACGATCATCGAACCAACGTCTGGCAACACCGGTGTTGGGCTGGCCATCGTGGCCGCGCAGCGTGGCTACAAGACCAAGTTCGTCGTGACCGACAAAGTGGGCAAAGAGAAGGTCGACTTGCTCCGGGCCTACGGAGCCGAAGTGGTTGTGTGCCCCGTGGCGGTGGCACCTGAGGATCCAGCGTCGTACTACTCGACAGCAGAGCGCCTCGTGAAAGAAACCCCCGATGCGTTCCGGCCCAATCAGTACGCCAACCCGAACAACCCGCAATCGCACTACGACACGACGGGTCCAGAGATCTGGCGCCAGACCGACGGCCAGATCACACACTTCGTTGCCGGTGCTGGCACCGGTGGCACGATCAGCGGGGTCGGCAAGTTCCTCAAGGAACAGAACCCCGACATCCAAATCATCGCTGGCGACCCAGACCAGTCTGTGTACTCCGGAGGTTCAGGTCGGCCCTATCTCGTCGAAGGTGTCGGCGAAGACTTCTGGCCAACCACCTATGACCCGTCGGTGATCGATCGAGTCATCCCGGTGAGCGACTCGCAGTCGTTTGCGATGGCCCGCGAAGTCAGCGAGATCGAAGGCCTCCTTATTGGCGGCTCGTGCGGCACCGCCGTGTACGCCGCTCTCGAGGTGGCAAAGGAACTCACCAAGGACGACCTCGTCGTGGTGCTCACGCCAGACTCCGGCCGTGGCTACCTCTCTACTGTCTTCAACGACGAGTGGATGACCGGGTTCGGATTCTTGCGAGCTCAGGTGTCTGAGTGTGTTGTGTCCGACGTGTTGGCGGCGAAGGAAGGCGACATTCCACCGTTGCTCTACGCCCGGCCGACCGACTCTGTGCGTGGCGTTGTTGAACTCATGCACGAACATGACGTCTCGCAGCTTCCCGTTGCCAAAAACGACATGCCTCTTGCGACAGCTGAAGTGATGGGTTCGATCGACGAACTGCGCATCATGGAAGCCGCCTTCGGCGAAACAAGCGTGCTCGACCGTTCGGTCGAAGAGGTGATGAGTCCCAAGCTCCCCACCATTGGCATCGGCGAACCGGTTGAGCTCGCCGTGCGACTGCTCGACCTTGCTCCAGCGCTGCTGGTGCTTGATGGCGGTCGGCCCCGAACGGTGCTGGCCCGCGCCGACCTTTTGTCTTTCCTATCCCTCGATCCTGCGACTGCTTGAACCGGAGACTCCGTTGACCTCAGAGAATGCCCAACAAGACAAGAATGAGGCATATGGGTTTTCGACCCGTGCCATTCATGTGGGCCAAGACCCCGAACCGATCACGGGGGCGGTGACGGTTCCCGTCTTCCAGACCTCCACGTTTGCGCAGGAGGCGGTCGGCAAGCACTCCGGTTACGAGTACGCCCGAACCGGCAACCCAACTCGCACCGCGCTCGAGCGTGCCTTTGCCTCGATGGAGGGTGCGGCGTTCGGCGTCGACTTCGCCTCCGGGCTCGCAGCAGAAGACGCGATCTTGCGCATGCTCGTTCCTGGTGATCACGTGGTGATGGGCAACGATGCGTACGGCGGCACCTTCAGACTGATCTCCAAGGTGTTTGGTCGCGCCGGCATCACGTGGTCGGCATCTGATCTCACCGACCCAGCGTCGCTGCGCGACGCATGGCCAGACAACACAAAGCTGGTGTGGGTCGAGACGCCCACCAACCCGCTGCTCACGGTGGTCGACATCGCAGCCATCGCCGAGATCGCTCACGCCAACGACGCCCTGTTGGTTGTCGACAACACATTCGCCACGCCGTACCTCCAGCAACCCTTGGCCCACGGTGCAGACATCGTTGTGCACTCGACCACCAAGTATCTGGGTGGACACTCCGACACGGTCGGCGGTTTTGTGGCAACCGACAACGGTGAGGTCGATGCGCACCTCCGCTTCATCCAGAACGCCGTTGGTGCGGTTCGGGGCCCGTGGGACGTGTATCTCACCTTGCGTGGTGCCAAGACGCTTGGCGTGCGGATGGATCGCCACAACCAGAACGCGGCGGCCATTGTCGAACAACTTGTTGAGCACACGGCCGTGTCGACCGTCTTGTATCCCGGCCTGCCTGATCATCCGGGCCATGCGGCCGCGGCCTCGCAGATGTCTGGCTACGGCGGCATGGTGAGCTTCCGG
The DNA here is from genome assembly GCA_938009905.1 of uncultured Acidimicrobiales bacterium. Taxonomy (GTDB): domain Bacteria; phylum Actinomycetota; class Acidimicrobiia; order Acidimicrobiales; family SZUA-35; genus CALEWY01. The sequence goes on from CALLGK010000099.1 coordinate 7,769, forward strand.
GTTGCCGGTGGCCGAGATGCGGCGATTCGGATTATCGAGTCGACCGAGCTCTTCACCCTGGCGGAATCGCTCGGGGCCGTTGAATCGCTGATCGAACACCCCGGCGCCATGACGCACCTGTCAGCAGAAGGTTCGCCGCTCGAGGTCCCAGACGACCTCGTGCGTCTATCGATCGGCATCGAAGACATCGCCGACCTCCAAGCCGACCTCGCCCAAGCCCTCGACAACGGTTAGCCCTCGACAACAAAGGTCAGCCAATCTCGGGACGCATCGCAGCGGAGCGGAGATGCCTGCTGGTTGTGAGCCGGATGGGGCGTAGCCCGGTTCGCGATAGCGAACCCAATGTTACGGAGCGCAGATGCATGAATGTTGATAGGCAGATCGGCGAAGCCGGTGCTGCGACAGCGGCACAAAGCAGCACAGGGCGTAGCCCGGTTCGCGACAGCGAACCCAATGTAGTTGTCTGTGTAGCTCCGCAGTCGGGGCGGCACGAGTCGCTGAAGGCTGCGGTTGTTGCTGGCGGGGGAGAGCTCGGCTCGATCGGCGAAGCGGACGCATTGGTGTGGGCCGACCCCGCGGTGCCTCACGAGTTTCCGGCCACGTTGGCCCAGGGTCCAAACGTGCGCTGGGTTGCGTTGCCGTTTGCCGGCATCGAGCCATACGCCGACTACCTCACCGACCGCAATGGCGACCACGACATGGTGTGGACCGCGGCAAAGGGTGTGTACGCCGAGCCTGTCGCCGAACACGTCGTGGCCACCGCACTCGCAGGCATGCGGGGCCTCGTGCACTACAGCCGCGAGACCACGTGGGCTCCGCCGGTCGGCCGCAACCTTCTTGGTGCTCGCGTCACCGTCTTCGGTGCCGGTGGCATCACCGACTCACTCGTTCGGCTACTCGGTCCGTTCAACTGCGACATCACGGTGGTTCGCCGCCAGGCCGACCCATACCCCGGAGCAACGCGCACCGTTGCCCTCGCCGATCGACTCGACGCGCTGGCTGATACAGACCTCGTCGTTCTTGCTCTGGCTCTCACGCCCGAGACCCGTGGCGTGATCAGCGACGCTGAGCTTGCGGCCATGCCGGACCATGCGTGGTTGGTCAACGTTGCCCGCGGTGGACACATCGACACCGACGCCTTGGTGTGCGCGCTCGATGCCGGATCGATCGGGGGCGCCGCCCTCGACGTCACTGATCCAGAACCGCTCCCTGACGGCCACCCGCTCTGGGGCCAGCCTCGTGTTTTGATTACGCCACACGTTGGCAACACACCAGAGATGGGCATCCCGCTCTTGGCCCGTCACATCGAACAAAACGTCGCAAGGTTTCGGGTCGGTGACGAACTCGATGGAGTGATTGACACGAGCGCTGGCTACTGATTTCCCCGGAATAGAGGGGCAGTAGGCCGACGTTTGCAACCCGCAGTTGCGAACCTGTGAATTCGATCACAATGAATTTTGATTGCTGGCGCGTCTTGTGCCTACCTTGACGCACTGGGTCCAGGGGGACTGGACCACGTAAGCCGCCAGGGGGTTATGACGACGTGGCAATGCTTGAAGTCAAGGACATCACTGTCCGATTCGGAGGCATCGTTGCTCTCGATGGTTTGACGTTCTCCATTGAGGAAGGTCAGATCCTCGGACTCATCGGTCCGAATGGCGCGGGCAAGACGACGTTGTTCAACGTCGTGTCTCGCATCTATGACCCAACCGAAGGATCGGTGACGTTCAACGGCGAGAACCTGCTGGCACTGCAGGCTCACGAGATCAGTCAGAAGGGCGTGTACCGCACCTTCCAGAACCTGGCCCTCTGGCCCGGCCTGACGGTGTTGGAAAACGTGATGGTGGGCGCTCACGCAAACACCAACTCCGGATTCATCCGTTCGATGTTCAAGTTCGGCAACGGCGTCGAAGAGAAGATGCTCAAGGAACGGGCCTATGCCGCGTTGACCGAGCTCGGTCTCGAAGAGCACGCCTTCAAGCCAGCATCTGGTCTTCCCTTCGGCACCTTGAAGCGCATCGAGCTTGCTCGGGCCCTCATTGGAGATCCGAAGCTCCTCATGCTCGATGAGCCAGCGTCTGGTCTGACCCACTCTGAGGTTGACGAGCTCGCCAGCGTGATCAAGATGATCCGCGATCGCTACAACCTCACCGTGCTGTTGGTCGAGCACCACATGCGGATGGTTATGGCCATCACAGAACAAATCGTCGTCATGAACTTCGGAAAGAAGATCGCCGAGGGCGATCCCGACCACGTTCGCAAAGACCCTGACGTGGTCGAGGCCTACCTGGGGAGCCAGAAAGTATGACCATCGCAGAAACAGAAACCCGAGGGGCCTCAGGCTCTTCGGGCGAGATCATGCTGAGCGTGTCCGGGCTCGAAGCGAGCTACGGCGCTGTGCAAGTGTTGCGAGACTTGAGTCTTGAAGTACCAAAAGGCGAAGTGGTGGTGGTGCTTGGTGCAAACGGTGCGGGCAAGACCACGACCTTGCGCTCGATTTGCAACATGGTCACGTGTTCCGGCTCCGTCACGCTCGACGGCACCGAGATCGGCAAGATGAACACCGCCGACATTGTGAACCGAGGCGTGGCCCACGTGCCCCAGGGCCGTGGCACCTTCCCCGAGCTCTCGGTGAAGGACAACCTCTACGTCGGGGCGTATACCCGAACAGACAAGAGCGGCGTTGAAGACGACATCGCTCTGTGGTTCGAGAAGTACCCGGTGCTCGGAGAACGTCACGATCAGGCCGCCGGTTCGCTGTCTGGTGGTGAGCAGCAAATGCTTGCGGTGTCGAGAGCGTTGATGTCACGGCCCCAGGTGCTGCTCCTCGATGAGCCATCACTTGGTCTGGCTCCGATCATCATCGAAGACCTCTTCCAAACCTTTAAGCAGATCAACGAAGAGCAGGGCACGACCATGTTGGTCGTCGAGCAGAACGCCAACCTTGCTCTCGACATCGCCACCCGGGGCTACGTCCTCGAAGCAGGCGAGATTGTGCTCGAAGGCGACGCCAAGAAGCTGCAAAGCGACCCGGCGGTCCAAGAGGCTTACCTCGGCGGCTGAGTCCAGCCGTTTCCACCACACGTACGACAAATCACGAACGCACTTCAGTAGGAACAAAGGACGACCACCGCACATGGATCTCTTTCTTCAACGAATCTTCGACGGGTTCACCACCGGGGCAATTTACGCCGCGGTGGCTGTTGCCCTCGTGCTCATCTTCAAGGCAACAACCCTCATCAACTTCGCTCAGGGCGAGTTGGCGATGGGTGGCGCCTTTGTCGGCTACATCTTCGCCGTGAGGTCAGATGTTCTCGACTTCATCAGCGAGGAAGACACCTTCCTCAAGACATGGGTGGCCGCCATTCTGGCCATGATCATCAGCGCTATCGTGGCGATGTTGGTCGAACGAGCGTTAGTCAGACCCTTCGACCCTGACGACCACTTACCCGTGGTGCTCATAACGTTGGGCCTGTTCTTGATCATCAACGCCGTGGTCGGCGAGATCTTCAACTACCAGGCCCAGAACCCGCCAATGCCCGGTCTGTTCCCGAACGGATTTGAGGACTTCTGGCGGATCGGAGGCACAACGGATGCCGACGGCAGCGTCTCCGGTGGCGCCCGTCTGTTCTGGGATGCCGCCGGCATCGTGGCCTCACTCGCCGCCATGCTGTTCATCCTGTACCTCTTGCTCAACAAGACCAAGATGGGCCTCGCCTTCCGCGCCGTGTCGTCAAACGTCGAATCCGCCCGCCTTGTGGGCGTCCGCACCGGTCGGGTCCTCGGCTTCGGCTGGGCCCTCGCTGCAGCGTTCGGCACGCTTGGCGCCATGTTGGTGGCTCCTCGCCTCTCACTGCAGCCAAACATGATGGCCGTGGTGCTTATCTACGCACTTGCCGGTGCCGCCATTGGTGGCCTCGACAGCCTCGGTGGCGCAGCCGTGGGTGGACTCATCATCGGCCTCGTTAACTCGGTCGGCGTCGGCTACATCTCCGACTGGGAGCCCTTTGAGTTCCTGCGTGCCATTCCGTTGCTGCTCTCGCTCATTGCCATGTTGTTGACGCTGCTCTATCGCCCCTCTGGTCTCTTCGGGACCAAACGGGTCGAGCGGGTCTAGGAGGTATTCCCAATGTTTCCCATCACGGTTCAGCAGAACTCTTCGCAACACAAGATGCACAAAGGACTCACCTATTTGCTCTTTGGTGCGTTGCTGGTTGCGTTGCCCTTCATCCTTCC
>CALLGK010000100.1 GCA_938009905.1 uncultured Acidimicrobiales bacterium
CCGATTGTCGGTGTTGACGGTCACCCGGAATCGCAGGCGACGCAGCAGGCTGATGGGGTGCTCCTCGAACGATGGCGCGGCGCCGGTGTTGACGTTGGATGTGGGGCACACCTCAAGCGGCACTCGGGTGTCGCGCACGAACGCTGCCAGGCGGCCAAGTTCTGTCGTGCCATCGTCGTGCACGGTGATGTCGTCGACGATTCGCATGCCGTGGCCGAGTCGCTCCGCACCGCAATAGGACAGCGCTTCGTGAATCGAGGGCAGGCCGAAGGCTTCACCGGCGTGGATTGTGATGTGGAAGTTTTCGCGCATGCAGTACTGGAAGGCGTCGAGATGCCGCGCCGGGGGAAAGCCAGCTTCTGGACCGGCGATGTCGAACCCAACACACCCGGCGTCGCGGTGGCGCACAGCAAGCTCGGCAATGTCGAGCGAACGAGCCGCTTGGCGCATCGCTGAGCAGATCAGACCAATCGTGAGATCGGTACCAGCCGCTCCGGCTGCAAAACCCCGCAGAACCGCCTCGGTGATTTCGTCGAGCGTGAGGCCCTTCTCCATGTGCTGCTCAGGAGCGAAGCGCACCTCGGCATACACGACGCCGTCGTTGGCGAGATCTTCCGCTGCTTCCTTGGCGGTGCGCTCGAGGGCATCAGCTGTCTGGGTCACACCGACGGTGTGGGCAAAGGTCTCGAGATACAGCTCGAGCTTGTTGCGGTCGGCGCCGCGGCGGACCCAGGCCGCAAGATCGTCCGGGTCGGTTGTTGGTAGTCCGTCGTAACCGGTCTCGGCTGCGAGCTCGATCACCGTCATGGGGCGCATGCCGCCGTCGAGGTGGTCGTGAAGCAAAACCTTGGGTGCTTTGACGATGACGTCCTTCGACAATTCCATACGTCACACTATCGGCCTGACAGAACGGCATATGACCTACCTTTCGGTTCCGCTCGAACGGCCGATAACACTCTTGTGACTCTGACCACCACCCTCGACACCGACGTGATCCATACCGTTGGCTTCGACGCAGACGACACGCTGTGGCACAGCGAGACCTACTTCTCTGTCACCGAAGACCGTTTCCGTGCCCTGCTTGCTCCGTGGTGCAGTGAGGAAGAGACGAGCCAGCGTCTCCTTGACCGTGAGCGCAACAACTTGGCTGTGTTTGGCTACGGCATCAAAGGCTTCACGCTGTCCATGATCGAAACCGCCATCGCTGCGAGCGAGGGCGCGATTCCCGTTGGTGCGATCCAAGAGATCGTGTCGTGGGGCAAAGAGATGTTGGAACACCCGGTTGAGCTCATCGACGGTGTCGAGAAGACGCTCGACGTTGTGGGTGAGCACTACCGGCTCATCCTGCTGACCAAGGGCGATCTGTTTCATCAAGAGTCGAAGATCGCTGAGTCTGGCCTCGCCGAGCGGTTCGCTGGCATTGAAGTGATGGCCGAAAAGGACGCACGCTCCTATCAGCAGGTGCTGGCCCGCCACGGTGTTGACCCCGCCGGGTTTCTGATGGTCGGCAACTCGGTGCGCAGCGACATGCTGCCCATCGTCGAGATCGGTGGCCAGGCCATCCATGTGCCATACGCCATCACGTGGGGCCACGAGAAGGTCGACCCAAACGAACGCCTGGGTTACGTGCCGGCGCAGGCGATCAGCGACGTGCCAGCACTGCTCGGACTGGCCTAACCCTCTGCCAGTCGCTGCGGGCCAAAGCTGTCTGGCAGCAACTGATCGACGGTCATCGGACCGTCGGCGGCATCAACGAGACATTCGAGGCCGCCGTGTTCGGCCAACAGCTGACGGCATCGCCCACACGGCGTGCACGGCTCGCCGGTGCCTGACACGCAGGCCAGGGCAACGATGCGCCCTCCGCCGGTGGAGTGGAGGGTTGACACGATGGCGCACTCAGCACAGAGCGTGAGTCCGTACGAGACGTTCTCGACATTGCAGCCCGTGATGACTCGACCGTCGTCGCACAGCGCAGCAGCGCCCACGTGAAAGTTCGAATATGGGGCGTAGGCCAGCGCCGCTGCTTCGCTCGCCGCTGTTCGCAGCGCGTCCCAGTCGATGTCGCCAGCCGAGGCGTGTGATGCGTCGCTCATAGCGTTCCGTAGATGCGGTCGCCCGCGTCGCCGAGTCCGGGAACGATGTAGGCGTTCTCGTTAAGGCGGTCATCAAGGGCAGCCAACGTGATCGGCACATCTGGATGGGCATCGTGCACCGCTTTGACGCCCTCGGGGCAGCCGATGATCGACAGCAAACGCAGCTTCGTGCAACCTGCTTCCACTAGGGAGTCGAGGGCGGCCACGGCGCTGCCGCCGGTGGCCAGCATCGGGTCGACCACGATGACCTCGCGGCGGTCGATGTTGACCGGCAGCTTGTTGTAGTAGGGCACGGGTTGGTGGGTGTCTGGATCCCGATACATGCCGAGGTGGCCAACTCTGGCCTGAGGGAGGAGCGTGAGGATCGCGTCGACCATCACGAGCCCGGCTCGCAGAATGCCGACGACAGACGGTGCGATTCCCGCTAGCTCGGTTGACTCGGTGTCGGTGATCGGCGTGGTGACCGAGGTGGCCGACGTTGGTAGATCGCGCAGGGCTTCATAGGCGATCAGCAGGGTGACCTCGCCGCAGAGGGCGCGGAACTCTGCTGGCCCGGTCTCGATGCTGCGAAGCAGCGTGATCTTGTGCGCAACCAACGGGTGATCGACAACATTGACGACCGATGTGGGGAAGTTCTCGCTGGCTTGCGTCACTACCACGCTCGCTTTCCTTGGAGGGCCGCTTCGGCTCGGTGGGCGATTTCGCGGGCTTGTTCGAGATCGTCACCGATGGCGGTGACGTGACCGAGTTTGCGGCCGGGCCTTGGCCGCTTGCCGTAGAGGTGCACGTTGACACCTTCGACCGCCAGCGCCTCGTGCAGGAAGTCAGCTGGGTCGACGCCGTCGAGGCCGCCGATCACGTTGACGGTCACGATGGCCGGTGCGACCGACCATGTTGCGCCTAGAGGAAGGTCGAGCACCGCCCGCACGTGATTTTCGAACTGCGACGTTGGGCAACCCTCGATGGTGGGGTGGCCTGCGTTGTGGGGTCGAGCCGCCAGCTCGTTTACAACGAGCCCCTCTGTGGTCAAGAACAGTTCGACGGCCAGCACGCCGACGGCGTCGAGTTCGTTTGCGATGCGCATGGCAATGTCGCGAGCTTCGGTCGCGACTCGATGGCCGATGGACGCGGGCAGTCGAATTTCGCGACAGATGCCGTCTGACTGCACGACCTCGATCACCGGATAGCACCGAGCGTTGCCACCTGGTCGGCGAACCACGATGACCACGAGCTCTTTGACGATGGCCTGGTAGTTCTCGACCATGAGCTGGCGATCGTGGTTTTCGCTGATCACCGCCATGCCTTCGTTTTCGTTCTCGACGATCCACACGCCCTTGTCGCCGTCACGGCCAGCCCGTACCGACTTCAGGACGACCGGCCAGCCGAACACGCCGGCGAAGTCCATCAGGTCGTCCGGGCCCCGCACTTCAGCGAACACGGGAACCGGGAACGAACGGTTGAGAAGCACTCGCCGCTGGTGCATCTTGTCGAATGCGGCCGCCAGCGTTTTCGTGCCTGGACGCAGCATGGCCCCGGCCTCTTCGAGCC
>CALLGK010000101.1 GCA_938009905.1 uncultured Acidimicrobiales bacterium
GGCCGTTCGGTGCTCGTTGTCGAGAAGGCCGCTGAGCCGCTTGCCGGAGGCAACACTCGGTACACGGCGGGGGCGATGCGGTTTGCCTACGACAGCGTTGACGATCTGCTGCCACTGATGGCAGACCCCTCAGACGCCCGCGTCGCGACTGCTGACTTCGGCTCGTACCCAACAGAAACGTTCGCCGCAGATCTGCTTGGTTTCAACGACGGCGCATCGCTCACAAGGGAACAGAACATCCTTGTTTCGGAGTCGCTGCCGACCATGCAGTGGCTCGCCAGTCTCGGCCTTCGCTTCGATCCGATTTGGGGCCGTCAGTCATTCGAGCAAGACGGTCGCCGGGTGTTTTGGGGCGGACTCACGCTCGAGGCGGCGGGGGAGGGCGACGGGCTCTTCCAGGCCGAACGCGATCTTTTCCTCTCTCGGGGTGGTCAGATCCGCTACGAGTCCGAGATGGCAGGGTTGCTGGTGTCGGAGAGCGACGGCGAGTCTTCGGTTCGTGGCATTCACACGGTGGAAGGCGAAGAGCTGGCGAGTTCTGCCGTTGTGCTGGCGTGTGGCGGCTTTGAGGCCAACCGCGAGTTACGAGTGGAGCATCTTGGCGACATCTGGGCCCAGGCCCGGGTACGCGGCACGCCCCACAACACCGGCGCAGGCATTCGCGTGGCGGCGGAGTTGGGCGCTGCCCGCCACGGCATCTATGAGCACTGCCACGCCACCCCGATGGACCTGCACATGGTCGAGTACGGCAACGTTGATCTGCCTCCGATCGAACGGAAGAACTACCGGAAGATCTGCTACTTCCTCGGCGTGATGCTGAATGCCCGTGGCGAGCGGTTCGTCGATGAGGGACAGAACTTTCGCAACTACACCTATGCCCAATTCGGTCGAGCGATTCTCGAACAGCCGCTAGGAGCGGCCTGGCAGATTTTCGATTCCAAAGTCGACGATCTGCTGTACGGCGAATACCGGTTTCACGATGCTCACTTCTCCGAGGCTGACACGATCGAAGAGTTGCTGGCCCAGCTTGACGATGTCGATACCGACCAAGCGCTCCACACAATTCGCGAGTTTAACGAAGCCGTCGACGATGCAACACCGTTCGAACCGACAGCGCTCGACGGGCGTTCGGCCATCGGTATCTCGCCACCTCGAGCGAACTGGGCCCAGCGCTTAGACACGCCTCCCTACCGGGCCTACCCCGTGACCGGCGGTATCACGTTCACCTACGGCGGCCTGCGCGTCGACGACAACGGAGCCGTGTTGCGAGATGACGGAAGTGCGATCGACGGGCTGTTTGCGTGCGGGGAACTCGTCGGTGGCGTCTTCATCGCGGGGTATCCCGGAGGGTCGGGCCTGACCTCCGGTGCGGTGTTCGGCCGTCGCGCCGGCACCGGTGCAGCTCGCTCCCTGTCATAACCAGCCCCATGAACCACGAACGTGCGTGCACCACACCGTCTGGACGGGTTGCCCTGCACGCAGGCTGAGTTCCGTCACGAACGTGCGTGCCAGGGAGCATCCCAGGCCGGCCTCGTGCACGCAGGTTCCGCATCCGATCGGCGGCTGGCTGAGATCGGAGCGCTAGGCGACGGCTTGCTTGGCCAGCTGTTTCCCGAGCTTCTTCATGCCCAGTCCGAAACCGTGAGCACTGAGTCGGTTGATGATGGGAGACAGGAACCCCGGTAGGAACGAGATGGACACGTCTTCGAACCACTCGACCTGCGAGCCTATGCCCTTGGGAGACACGGTGAACCCGGCCTGTCCGTCCAAGACGGGACCGAGCTTGTTGACAACGCAGGTTCCGGTTTCGTCGGCCTCGCGCCACTCGATCTCGGCGATCTCCATCCGGTCAACAAGGGTGAGTGGCCCAGCGCCGGTGTAGCCGGTGAAGGTTGCGCCAACGGCGGTCGGGTCGCCAGCGTCAACCTCGACTCGGGTGGCGGGAATCCAGTCACCGTTGGCTTCCCAATCGATCAGCGCAGCCCACACGGTCTCTGCCGGCTGGTCAAAGTCGTGGGTGACGGTGAAGACAATGTCGGCCATCTCTCCATGGTGACAGACGGTGGTTGGTTGCGATCAACCAGCTGTCTGTGACTCTTGTTGCGTGTTCTAGTGTCGTGCCACCGCCAAGGATCTGACTTGAGGAGCGACATGGCTGAGGTGCCGGTGTGCGTCATTGGGTGCGGGCCGATCGGACTTGCTGGGGCCCTCCTTCTGTCTCGCCACGGGATCGAATCACTACTGGTAGAGCGACGGAGCGAGCTGAACGCCCATCCCCGGTCCCGCTTTGTTGACACCAACACGATGGAGCTCTTTCGAGAGCTCGGCCTTGAAGAAGCGGTGGAGGCAACCGGCCTCGGTCCCGATTGGACTGCAGTCAACCTGTGGGCCGACAGCCTCGCCGTCGAGCCCTACGCCACGATTCCGAGCCCGACGTTTCACTCGATTCCTCGCTCGAGCAGCCCATGCGTGCCGGTGATGACCGCACAGGACGAGGTCGAATCTGCGCTGATGGCGTTGGTAGCCAACGACCCAAACATCACGGTCCGGTTCGAGACAGAAGCGACCGAGCTTTCGCAGTCCGAAGATGGAGCCCAGCTGACGTTGGTCGATACGACCACCGGAGATCGGGAGTGCGTGTCCGCAGACTATGTGCTTGCTGCCGACGGGCCGGGCAGCGGGACACGATCGGTGGTCGGGGCTCAGCTCGAGGCAGAACCTCGGCCGATCTTCTCCCAGGACGTCATCTTCGACGCCGACCTCGACGCGTACGTGGGCGATCGCAAGGGTTCACTTCTGTACGCAACGACCTCACTGGGTGTGGTGATCTTTCAGCCGCTCGATGGCCGCCGGCGATGGCGTTGCCAAGTTGTCGTGAGTGATGCGAACCTCATCTCGGAGGACGCAGCACGCGCCCGCATCCGGGCCGCACTCGGCACCGAAGACGACGTGCCCCTGAACATCACAAGCATGCGCATGTGGCAGCCAACGCCTGGCTGCGCCACCCACTTCGGTGCCGGGCGAGTCTTCCTCGCCGGCGACGCTGCGCACGTTTCGGTCCCCACAGGCGGGATGGGGAACAACATCGGGTTCGCCGGTGTGCGCAATCTCGCGTGGAAGCTTGCGTATGTCATTCGCGGGTTCGCTCCGCAGTCGATTCTCGACACCTATGAGATCGAGCATCGCCCGGTCGCAGTCGAGCGCATTGCGTTTGGTGTTAGCACGACCAACTTCATGGGGCGGATGATCATGGGCCACAGGCGTGGTGAGGATGTGAGCGAGCACGTCCAGGCCACCCATCAATACGCCGACTACGACCACGTGTTGTTGGGGTTTGCGTTGGCCTCAGATCTGATTGCGGCAGATAGCGACCCGCCGCCTGCCCACGAATCGTCGGCGTTCACGCCGACGGTTCGAGCGGGTGGCAGGGCGCCGCACGTCTGGATCGATGAGCCTGAGAGTCAGTCCGTGCTCGACTGGTTTGGTCTCACGTATGTACTGCTGCTGGGCGCTCGGTGTTCGCTGCCTGCATGGGACGCGGCGCTAGCCGAACTGCCACCCGGCGGTGTCCCGGTCGTGGCTCGGCAGCTTCCGGAGGGAGTTGCCACCGCTCCCTACAAACCCGACGAGGTCGTGCTCGTGCGACCCGATGGCATCATCGCCCAGCGCCACATCGAGGAAGGAAAGGCTGACGTTTCTGCCTTTGCTCCGTACCTCCCGCGGCCAACCGAGGTCTAGGACAAGGCGCTCATCCCGGTCCAAGACCCTCAGGTGCGCTCCGTGATCCGCACGAAGGCGGTGGCGGCTTGTCGGCTAGACCGAACGGTCGGTACAGTCGTCAACCTGGCTGCAATCTTGGTACCCGACCAAGATGTTGAGTGCCGTCCGCTGAGGGAGCCCAATGCCGTTCACACAGATTTCAATGAACAAGGGAACATCGATCGAGTATCGAGAGACCCTCATGGAACAGATCTACCTGTCGATGCGGGCGACGGTCGACATCCCCGAGGACGACCGTTTCGCCACGATCGCTGAACTTGAGCCTGGCAACCTCAACAACAGCGGCAACTATGCCGGCATCGAACGGTCGGAGAACGTGGTCTTCATCCAGATCACGTTGAACGATGGGCGCACAACCGAGCAGAAGAAAGCGCTCTATACCGAGATAGCCCGCCGGCTTGAGGCCGAGCTCGAAACACGGCCTGAGGATGTGGTGATTAGCCTCATCGAAGTGGCGGCTCAAGACTGGTCGCTCGGAAACGGAGTGGCGCAATATGGCTGAGGCAACGATGGAAGCGGTCGTAATCGAAGCCGACAAGCCGCTGGCGCTTGGCGCGGTCCCGCGTCCAACGATCGGCGATTCGGGAGTCCTGATTGAGGT
>CALLGK010000102.1 GCA_938009905.1 uncultured Acidimicrobiales bacterium
GTCGACTCAACCTCGAGCATCAGGTGGTGCACGCCCACGATTCCCGGCACTGCGGTGAAGGCCAGCGTGTGATGGCGGGGATTGCAGTGCAGAAAGCGGATTGTCATGCCCACTTCGACATCATCGGAATGGCCGAACCCAAGCGTGTTCTGGAAGAACGTGGTCGCCTCGTCCAGATCGGGAACCAGCAGCACGAGATGACCCAGGCCGCCCGGTCCGGTCACGAAGCCACCATCCATTGGGCGACCAGCGGCGAACGCATCATCGGCTTTGGCGAGACCGTGCGTGAGTTCGTGGCGGAACCCGAACGGGTCGGTGAACACCGCGAGGCCTGCGACATCACGCTCGGTGGCCATCTCGGCCTTGCCATCCTCAACGTCGTGGCCAGCCGCTCGAACGCTGTTGACCGCTTCGGCAAGACCGTCAGCGTCACCGCAGTCCCAGCCGATGTACGACAGATCGTTCTGCTCGCCAGCGTGCACGGCAACCCGCCACGCAGCTTCGTCGATGCGAAGCACGACGTCGTCGGCGCCACCTCTGTCGACGATCTGAGCGCCCAGCACGTCTGGGCCGAAGGTTGCCCATTCGTGGGCTGCCGGCGAGGTGAACCCGACGTAGGCAAGGGACTGAATCACAGGACCATCTCCGGTTTGGTGGTGCCGAGTAAGTCGCCGCCAGCGGCTCGGGCGGCTGGGTCGCTCACAAGGAATGCGTGGCCGAGCCCGCTTTGGATGTCTTGGTAGTGAGCGTGCAGCGGGTGATCTCGAAAGATGACTCGGCCGGATGCGATGCGGTGCAGGTGGCCGATGGCGTCGCCAACAAGCTCACAACCACGCGTGAGGTTCCATCGGTAATGGCCACGCTCAGCCATGGATGGTGTCTCCTTGGCGATGGCCCGCTGCTCGAGCTCGCCAACGTCAGCGCGCACGCGCAACAACGCGGCCTGGAGCGTCCAGTTTGCCTCGGCCACATGGCGCTGCATCAGTGGGTCGTCAGCCAACGGTCGGCCGCCGGGGAGCGTTCGGGTGGCCGTCTCTGCGATCCAGGTGTCGACGTACCCCTGGGCTGCGCCCAAGACCGAGGCCGCCAATGCGGTGTTGAACACGATTGACCATGGCAGTCGATAGAGCGGTGAGTCGTTGAATGACCAGCCCGGCAACTCGGCCCCGTTGCCGTAGTCGGTGTGGCCCTGGCTTCGATAGGTCGGCACAAACGTGGGCTCCACCACGATGTCTTTGCTGCCCGTCCCCCGCATGCCGACAACATCCCATGTGTCGTCGATCGTGTACTGATCTACCTGTAGGAGGAACGATCGAAGCTCTCGTCCACCGGACGCGGTTGGCACGACAGCACCGAGATTGACGCCTTCGCAATGGTCACACCCCGTCGAAAACGACCACCGTCCAGACACCTCGTAGCCACCGTCGACTTCGATGGCCTTGCCCGTCGGGTTGTATGACGACGAGTGCATGCGGGCTGGGTTGTCGGCCCACATTTCCTGCTGGGCCTTGTCCTCGAACAGGGCGAGCTGCCACGGGTGTACGCCGATAACGCTGGCCACCCAACCGGCTGCCGGAGCGGCGGCAGAAATGAGCAGCACCGATTCAACGAAGTCGGCGAACGACGCCTCGAGTCCGCCAAATCGTTCGGGTTGGAGCGATCGCAGCACGCCACTGTCGTGAAGCAAATTCCACGACCGGTCGGTGAGTTGGCCGAGCTCGTGGCAGGCGCTCGCATCGGCAGCCAACTCGGCGGTGACCTGCAGCGTTGAATCGATCAGGGTGTTGGGTGCCACGATGGCGACACTACTCAGCGGGCCTGAGAGCGGCAAAGGTCCAGCTACTTGCTCGCGTGCCAAGCTGACTAGCGTCGACGCCATGGAACCTGAACTGTCAATCTCCCGCAACATCGCAGCGTCTCCTGAGGCTGCCTACGCCGCACTGACCGACGTCACCCGCATGGGTGAGTGGTCACCCGAGAACCACACCAATGAGTGGAAAGAGGTCAGCCAGGCCGAGATCGGCGCCCGTTGGGTTGGCCACAACCGCAACGGTGACAAGGAATGGAGCACGGAATCCCGTGTGTCCGAGCTCGTGCCAAACGAGCGCTTCTATTTCGAGTGCCTCGCCCCGACCTTCAACGACTTTCACTTCGCGAACTGGGGCTTCGACATCGAGGCAACAGCCGACGGCTGCCAAGTCACCCAGCACTGGCAAGACCTGCGACCAGATGCCATCAAGGGCGATGGAACGATCTCTGGCGTGACCGACCGCGTCGCTCACAACAAGGCCGGTATGGAAGCGACGCTCGCAGCCCTCGCCTCCGTTCTCGAGAGCTGATCTCATGGAGGTTCGAGACCGACTTTGCGTGGTAACCGGCGGCGGTAGCGGCATCGGCAAAGCGATGTGCGAACGGTTTGCCGCCGACGGCGCCCGCCGGGTTGTCGTCGTCGATCGAGCTGCCGACAACGCTGCGGCGGTGGCAGACGCCATCGGTGGTCAAGCCGAAGCCGTCGATGTGGGCAACGAGGCCGAGATCACCGAGATGCTCGAACGCGTCGAGAACGATCACGGTCCGATCGACCTGCTGTGCAACAACGCCGGCATCGCCTCCGGTGGCGACCCGCTCGCCACTCCGATCGACGAATGGCAGAAGCAGTGGGACATCAACGTGATGAGCCACGTCTATGCCATCAGGGCGGTGTTGCCCAGCATGTTGGCCCGAGGAGAGGGCCATATCCAGCACACCGCATCGATGGCCGGCATCCTGACCAGCCACGGCAACGCCCCGTACGCAACGAGCAAGCACGCCGTCGTCGGGCTCGCCGAGTGGATGTCGATCACGTACCACGACCAGGGCATTCGCACCTACCTGTTGGCCCCGCTCGGAGTGCGCACACCAATGCTCCCTGATGCCGACAGCGAGTGGGCTCGTAGTGCAGCCGGACCGATCCGTGACCCCGAAGAGGTCGCGCAGCAAGTGACCGACGCGTTTGCCGAAGAGCGATTCTTAATTCTGACCGACGAGATCGCTCAGAGTTGGATGGAGTTCAAGACCAACGACTCAGAGAAGTGGCTCAAGGGCATGCGCAAGCTGCAGGCCCGCATCGACGCTGCCGACTAGCCGTTCAGACATCAGGACCCCAAATGCATACCTTTACTGCCGACACTCCCCTAGGCCCCGTTTCCGGTTCGGTTCACGACGACTTCAGCTCTGTCGCTGATGCCTTTGTGACGAACTTCGCCGAGCGGGGCGAGGTTGGTGCCACGTTGTCGCTCACGGTCGAGGGCGAAACCGTCCTCGATCTGTGGGGCGGCGCTCAGGATCACGAAGGCACCATCCCGTGGAACGAAAACACCGCATCGATCGTGTTTTCGGTCACCAAGGCGGCCACAGCAATGTGCGCCCACCTGTTGGTTGAACGAGGCGAGCTTGATCTCGATGCGAAGGTCACCGACTACTGGCCGGAGTTCGGCCAAAACGGCAAGGCCGACGCCACGGTGTCGATGATGCTC
>CALLGK010000103.1 GCA_938009905.1 uncultured Acidimicrobiales bacterium
GCCCGATGCGATCGTGTCTGACATCGGCGGCACAACGACCGATGTGGCCGTGCTGCGCGGCGGACGTCCCGAGATCGATCGACAAGGCGCTGTTGTCGGCGGGCATCAAACGATGGTGGAGGCCGTCGCCATGCGCACGACCGGCCTCGGCGGCGATAGCGAAGTGCGGGTTGAAGACAACACGCAGGTGACCTCGTTTGTACTTGGGCCGCGCCGAGTGGTCCCGGTGAGTTCGCTCGCGGTTGAACACGCCGAGTTCGTGCACGACGCCCTCGACAAACAACTGGCCAGGCTCGCGCTGCGAGACAACGACGGTTCGTTCGGCCGCCTCACACGATCGATCTCTCAAAGCCTGATCGACACCCACCCCAACGAACTCGGGCGTGATCTACTCACGGTCATGATCAACGGCCCGGTCGTACTCACCGATGCGCTGCCCACCCGCCGACACGAGAACGCCTTCAAGGCCCTCGTCGATGGCGGGCTTGCTCAACGGGTGGCGGCAACGCCGACAGACGCAGCCCACGTTTTGGGATTCCAAGCCACGTTCGACACTGATGCAGCCGAGAAGACGCTCACGCTCATGGGTCGTCGGAAGGATCGTCACGGCGAACAGCTGGGCAACGGTCCGGTCGGTCTGGCCCAATCGATCGTCGACGCGCTCATCTCGCAGAGCGCTGACGCCGTGTTGAGCGCCGCGCTGGCCGAGTCGGGTCTCGATGGGCCGGGCTTGGCCCGCCATCCCTTGACCCTCGCCGGACTTGGCTCGTTCCGTGACCTTGTGAAGATCGACGTTGCGCTCGGCGTGCCACTCATTGCCGTTGGCGCATCAGCTGGCGCGTACTACCGGGCAGTTGGTGAGCAGCTGAACGCCGACGTGATTGTCCCGACCTTTGCCGAAGTGGCCAATGCCGTCGGAGCAGTCGTTGGCCAAGTGCGGATGACGGGCGAGGCGTCGATCTCGCCGCTGAAGAAGGGTCGGTTCCGGGCCCACATTGACCATGCCGACTTCGACGAGTTCGAAGATGCCGTGGTGCACAGCATTGAGGTGCTCACGGGCCGAGTTGAGGCACAGGCTCTCGAACAGGGCGCAGCACAGGTTGAAACCGCCGTTGATCGAAACGACGTAACGGCGATGGTCAGCGGACGCGAGATCATTGTGGAATCGACGGTCACCGTTACCTCGATCGGCCGGCCCGAGTTTTCCTAGGGAAACTCCCCGGGGAAGAGTCACACCAGCTGAGTTCTTCGCGGCTGAGATGAGCGCGTACCCTGGCGGAATGGCTCAACCCCTCGCCCCGAAGGCTGAAAACGCACTCGACTTCCTCGCAACCGATTCGTTGCTTACTGAGGAAGAGGTGATGCTGCGCGACACCGTCCGCCGCTACGTCGAAGAGCAGATCAATCCATACGTTGGCGAGTGGTTCGATGAGGGAATTTTCCCGCACGAAGAAGTCGCAAAGGCCATCGGCCAACTTGGCCTGTTTGGCATGCACCTCGAGGGCTATGGCTGCGCCGGCTCGTCCGCCATGATGTACGGCCTCGCCTGCATGGAGACTGAAGCTGGCGACTCTGGCCTGCGGAGCTTCGTGAGCGTGCAGGGCTCGCTCGCCATGTTCCCCATCTGGGCCTACGGCTCAGAGGAACAGAAGCAAGAATGGCTGCCTCGCATGGCCGCCGGTGAAGCCATCGGCTGCTTCGGACTCACCGAGCCAGACTCCGGGTCAGACCCAAGCTCGATGCGCACCAACGCCAAGCAAGACCCAAACGGCGACTGGATCCTCAACGGCGCCAAGATGTGGATCACCAACGGGTCGATCGCCGACGTTGCCGTCGTGTGGGCTCGCACAGACGAAGGCATCCGCGGCTTCGTTGTACCCACAGACACCGAGGGATTCTCGGCCCCCAAGATCGAGCGCAAGGTCTCGCTCCGAGCGTCGGTGACCTCCGAGCTCATCATGGAAGACGTGCGCCTACCGGCCGGTGCCGTGCTGCCCGGCGTGTCGTCAATGCGTGGGCCGCTCAGCTGCCTCAACGAAGCACGCTTCGGCATTTCGTTTGGCGCCGTCGGTGCTGCTCGCTCGTGCTACGAAGCGGCCCTCGACTACGCCGGCAGCCGCGAACAGTTCGGCGTGCCGATCAGCTCGTTCCAGCTCACCCAACAACGTCTCGTCGACTTCATGACTCGGGTGCAGCAGGGCACGCTCGTGGCCTACCACCTCGGTCGCCTGAAGGATCAGGGCGTGCTCGGACCAGCCCAGGTGAGCTTCGGCAAGCGTCAAAACGTGCGCATGGCCCTTGAGGTCGCCCGGGAGGCTCGCTCCGTGCTCGGCGCCAACGGCATCACCACCGAGTACGCACCGGCCCGCCACATGAACAACCTCGAGTCGGTCTACACCTACGAGGGCACCAACGAGATCCACACCCTCATGATGGGCCAGGCCATCACCGGCCAGAACGCCTTCACGTAGCCGGCACCTCGGCAACCGCATGCTGCCGCCAACCCATCACACCGAACGGCTGACGCTTCGGCCGTTTCAAGGGTCGGACTTCGAGCCGATGGCTGAGTTCTACGCGAGCCCCGTGTCGAAGTTCTACGGCGGCCCGCTTGAACGAAACGACGCGTGGCGACGGTTTGCCGCGTATCCCGGTCATTGGGCCCTGCGGGGCTACGGTCCGTGGGCACTCGAACGTCGAGACACAGGCGAGTTCATCGGCCTGACCGGGCTTTGGTATCCCGAAGGGTGGTTCGCGCCCGAGATCACGTGGGCCCTGCTGGAAGATCATCACGGCAACGGGTTCGCCACCGAAGCTGCATCAATGGCGCTCGACCTCGCCTATCGAGACTTCGGGTGGGAGACCGCCGTGAGCGTGGTTGCACTCGCAAACGTGGCGTCAGCTGCGGTGGCCAAACGACTCGGGGCCACGGTCGAAACCACCACCGAGTACGCCTATGGCACGGCCGAGGTGTATCGCCACCGACCGCGGTGAGGAGTACCGTCGGGCTATGGCTTTGAGCGATGAAGAAGTGCGGGTGCTCGGTTGCCTGATCGAAAAGGGAGCAACCACTCCCGATCAGTACCCCCTGTCGACCAATGCGTTGGTCAATGCGTGTAACCAAAAGAGCAACCGTCAGCCCGTTGTTGACTACGAAGAGCGGCTCGTGGTCGACACCATGTTGCTACTCCGGCCTGCCGGGTTGGCTCGCACCGTTACTGGCGGTCGAGCCGACAAGCACAAGCACGTACTCGATGAGGCGTGGGGCGTGTCAAACGACGAGCTCGCCGTACTGGCCATCATGATGCTGCGAGGTCCGCAATCACCGGGCGAACTCAAGACCCGGACCGAGCGATACCCGACGGCTCAAGGATCTGGCTTCGAAACACTCGACCAGGTCGAAGCGGTGTTGGCCGGGCTGGCGGCACGCCCTGAACCGCTGGTGCTCAACATCGGCCGCGGATCGGGACAAAGCCAAGACCGCTGGGCTCACCTCGTTGGTGAAGAAGTGCCAGACGTCAACGACATTCCGGCCAGCAGTGGGGGAGGCGGAAGTGGCGGCGGCAGCCGAAGCAGCAACGCCGAGCTGACGGCCCGGGTGGAAGCTCTCGAGGCTCGCCTGGCCACCCTCGAAGAAGCGCTCGGCATCGAGGCGCCAGCACCAAAGCCAACACCGGTGCCGCAGGTTGAGGCGCCGGCCGCGGCTCCAGAACCCGAACCAGAGCCCGTCGAGGAAGGTCCAGCCCACAGCGAGCTGCCGCCCACCGTCATTCGCAGCGACGGCTACTAGCCCCGCTTCTAGAAGCCGAGCGAGCGGCCGATGATTTCTTTCATGATCTCGTTGGTGCCGCCGTAGATCTTCTGCACGCGAGCGTCTCGCCAGGCCCGAGCGATCGGGTACTCCTCCATATAGCCGTACCCCCCGTGGAGCTGCAGGCACTGGTCGGCCACTCGATTCTCGAGCTCGGTCGTCCACCACTTCGCTTCTGCTGCGTCCTCAGCAGTCAGCTCCCCATCGAGGTAGGCCTGGATTTGGCGGTCCATGAAGACCCAGGCGATGTCGAGCTCGGTCTTCATCTCGGCCAGCCAGAACTTGGAGTTCTGGAACGACCCGATGGGCTGGCCAAACGCTTCTCGTTCCTTGGCGTAGTCGATCGTCCAGTCGAAGGCCCGCTGAGCGTGGGCAACAGCACTGAGTGACAGTGACAGCCGCTCGCGAGGGAGGTTGCCAACCAGGTTGAAGAAGCCCTGGCCTTCGCCGCCAAGCAGGTTCTCAGCCGGTACCCGCACGTCTTCGAAGATGAGCTCTGCGGTGTCTTGAGCGTGCAGGCCGATCTTCTCGAGGTTGCGACCTCGGCTGAAGCCCTCCATGCCTTCCTCGACAACGAGCAGGCTCATGCCTCGGTGGGCTTGGGTTGGATCGGTCTTGGCTGCCACGATCACGAGCGACGAGTTGATGCCATTGGTGATGAACGTCTTTGAGCCGTTGAGCACGTACGTGTCGCCATCCTTGATGGCCGTGGTGCGCACACCGGCGAGGTCCGAGCCAGTGCCAGGCTCGGTCATGGCAATGGCGGTCATGGCATCGCCCGAGCAAATGCCTGGCAACCAGCGAGCCTTCTGCTCGTCGTTGGCTACCTCGTTGAAGTAGGGGAGGCAGATGTCGTTGTGCAGCGTGATGCACATGCCGCTGCCGAACACGCCGGCCGCCTGCACCTCTTCGTTGATGATGCAGTTGAAGCGGAAGTCGTCCACGCCGCCGCCACCGAACTCTTCGGCGACTTCCATGCCGAGAAACCCAGCATCGCCAGCGGCCTTGAACATCGCGACGTCAACCTTGCCCGCCGTCTCCCACTCGTCTGCGTGGGGCACAACTTCCTTCTGCAGAAAAGTGCGGACACTCTCGCGAAACATCTCGTGTTCGTCGCCGTAGATCGTTCGTCGAAGCATGATGCGAACGCTACATCAGCGTGCCCCCAGTAGGCCTCTTCGAAGGCCTACGATCCAAGGCGCCGTGCCTGCCGAAGCCACCTCAGATGACAGACGCTGATCCTCGCACCGCCGTCGTCATCAGCGGCGGGGCTGCCTTGACGCCAACAGAGATTGCCGCCGTTCCAACCGGGGCGTTCATTGTCGCTGCCGACTCAGGGATCGACCGCGCCGCCGAGGCCGGCATTGTCGTGCACACCGCCGTTGGCGACTTCGATTCTGTGAGCGCCACCGGCTACGTGCGAGCCGAAGAAGATGGTGTCGAACTGGTGCGGCACGACGCATCAAAAGATGAGACCGATCTTGAACTGGCGCTGCTTCGAGCCGCGGCGCCCAACCCCGACCGTCTCATCGTGATCGGCCTGGACGGCGGGCGCTTCGATCATCAGCTGTCTTCGACGCTCATGCTCGCCGACGAACGGCTGGCGTCTGTCGACGTCGAGGCCTATGTGGGGGCCACGAAGATCACCGTGATTCGCTCGAAGCGGGCACTCACGGGCCGCGTCGGCGATCTGGTTTCGCTGATCTCTATTGGTGGCCCTGCCGTTGGTGTGACCACCCACGGTCTCGAGTATCCGCTGAACAACGAGACGCTTGCCCCTTCATCGCCTCGGGGTGTGTCGAACGTCTTCACCTCGGCGGTCGCCGCGGTCAGCCTCACGAGCGGTGTGCTCTTTGGGGTGCAGCCGTCGTGACCGAACGAAAGCGCCGATTCTGGCGCCGCCGCGATCGCGGCCGACGCACCTGGGCGCAGCGCTTCGTGCTTGCCGCGAACGTGATCGCCATTGCAGGAGCTCTTGGCCTGGCTTGGATGCTCAACTTCACCTACGAACAGGCGGCGAGCGTCGAGCGAATCCAACTTGGAGCCAATCTCACACCCCTCGAAGAGTCCGACGATTCGGGCGGGCGAGTCTTCAATCTGCTCATCGTTGGCTACGACAGTTCAGCCGGTCTCGACCCAGACGATCCGATTCAGGTTGGTCGCAACGGCGAGCGCTTCAGCGACGTCATCATCATCGCCCACATCGATGAGGTCGAAGAGACCGCCACCTTGCTGTCGGTACCGCGCGATCTGTGGCTGCCTATCTCGGGCCTCGATCGCGAGCAGAAGATCAACTACGCCTTCGGCGTCGGCGGACCAGCCGTGCTCATCGACACCATCGAAGACGAACTCGACATTCCAATCCATCACTACGTCAGCGTCGACTTCGCAGGCTTCCAAGGCATCGTCGAAGTCGTCGGATCGGTCGACGTCTACTTCGACCAACCGGCCCGTGACTGGAATGCTTCGCCTCCGTCTGGCCCGGCGTTTAGCCAAACCGGGTTCGAAATGCTTGAGCCGGGCTGCCAAGCCCTCGATCCGCCGACGGCGCTCGCCTACGTCCGTAGCCGCTACTACCAAGTGCAGCTGCCTGACGGCACGTGGGTCGACTCCGATCCGCCGTCAGATCTCGGTCGCATGATCCGCCAGCAGGACTTCGTGCGGCGACTGCTTGCCGAAGCGATCGACTCGGGAGCCCGCAACCCCTTCGTGCTCGCCGACCTGGTCGACGCCGGTTTGGAAAACGTCACCATCGACCAAGAGCTCACGCCGCAGGTGCTGGTGGACGTTGGTCGCACGTTCCGCAACTTTGAACCGGGCCAGCTCCAGACCTACACCTTCCCTGTCGAGTTCGGCTGGGAGGGAACGGCGAGTGTGCTCTACGGAATCGACGAAGAAGCCGATCCGATCCTGCGCATCTTCCGTAGTCAGTCGCCGACCGACCCGCGCACGGTGCTCGTGTCTGTCGTTGGCGATCAACGGGCGGAAACCGAGGCCGCAGCGACGGCCGAGCAGCTCAACGCAGCTGGCTTTGATATCGATGGCGCATCGTTTGCCGACGTTGGCGCTGGGCTTGTGATCCGTCACGGTGTGAACGGCCGCCAAGCAGCTGAGCTCGTCAACGTGGCTCTCGGCGGCGCCGGGCAGCTGGAGGAAATCGATACGCTGTCTGGCCGCCACGTGATCGTGGTGGTTGGCGGGTCGGCTGAGGCCGCCGCGGCAGAGGATGCTGAGAGCGATTCCACCCCCGCAACGGCATCAACAGCACCGCCCGCGACGGCGCCGGTAGCGGCTGAAACCACCTCAACGTCGGTGGCCCAGGAGTCCGAAACGGTGGCCCCTGCGCTGCGATGCGGCTAATCAAGCGGTTTTCGGCCGTTTGAGAATGAGGCAAATGACCTGAAGAGGTCAACTCAGGGCGAAGCGAACCTGCGCCGATAATGTGGTGAGTCGGTCGTTCGCGTCCAGGAGGAAAACGGTGGCGAGAATTGCGGTAATCGGGACCGGCTATGTCGGTCTTACCACGGGTGCGTGTTTTGCTCATCTGGGTCATGAAGTCGTGTGTGCGGATATCGACGAGGCGAAGATTGAGTCGCTGCGTCGTGGTGAGGTCCCCATTGTCGAGATGAACCTTGATCGGTTTGTTGCTGAGGGCATTGCGTCAGGGAATCTGTCGTTTGTTGTCGGTGCGGCTGAGGCTTCGAAGGACTGTGAGTTTCATTACTTGTGTGTGCCGACGCCGCAGGGCCCTGATGGTTCTGCTGATCTGTCGTATTTGGAGACGGCGGCCGCGCAGATTGCTCCGGTGATGCCGACGGGGTCGGTTGTGGTCAACAAGTCGACAGTGCCGGTTGGTTCAACCGGGATTGTGGCTCGTGTGATGGGCCGTAACGACGTGTCTGTGGTGTCGAACCCTGAGTTCCTCCGTGAGGGAACGGCGATCGACGATTTCTTGAATCCTGATCGTGTCGTGATTGGTTCTCGTGACCAGGAAGCGGCGATTCGGGTTGCCGGTCTGTACACGGGTGTTCGTGCGCCGGTGATGGTGACCGATCCGATTTCGGCTGAAACGATCAAGTACGCGTCGAACGCGTTCTTGGCGTCGAAGCTTTCGTTTGTGAACGCGGTGGCCAACCTCTGTGAGGCGGTTGGTGCTGATGTGAACGACGTGGTGTTGGGGATGGGCTACGACAAGCGGATCGGCAAGGAGTTCTTGCGGCCTGGCCCTGGTTGGGGTGGTTCGTGTTTTCCGAAAGACACGATTGCGTTGGCTCGTATTGCTGAAGACCATGGCTATGACTTCACGTTCTTGCGTGAGGTTCTTGCTGTGAATGAAGAGCAGTTCGATCGGACTGCAGCGAAGGTCACCGCGGTGTTGGGTGACGATCCGTCTGTGGCATCGGTTGGTTGCTGGGGTCTGACGTTTAAGGCTGGCACCGACGATTTGCGGCAGTCGCCTGCGATCGAGGTGCTGAAGCGGGTGTCGGCTGCTGGTGTGAAGATTCGGGCCTATGACCCGGCGGTGAAGGGTCAGATTGAGGGCCTCGATGTTGAGGTCGTTGATGATCCGTATGCCGCGGTTGATGGTGCTGATGCGCTTGTGGTGCTGACTGAGTGGGATGAGTTCCGCTGGTTGGATTTCGACAAGGTTGCCGAGTCGATGACGGGCCGTTCTGTTGTGGACGCCCGCAATCTGTTGGACCGTTCACAGCTTGAACGGCGAGGCTTTGACTATCGCGGCATCGGCCGCTGACGTCGCCCAGGAGGGATCACACATGGGACGAGTAGTTATCACAGGGGGCGCCGGATTCTTGGGGTCGCACATGTGCGACCGCCTGATCGAGCGCGGTGATGACGTCGTCTGTGTCGACAACCTCGTCACCGGCCGGGCCAGCAACGTGGCCCATCTCGTCGACCATGACCGATTCGAGTTCATCCAACTCGACGTGTCAGAAGAACTCGAGGTGGACGGCCCCGTTGATGCGGTGATGCATCTGGCCTCGCCAGCCTCTCCTGTCGACTTCGATCGCATCCCAATCGAGATTCTCCAGGTTGGCAGCTACGGCACCCATCTCGGACTTGAACTGGCTCGCAAGAAGCAGGCCGTGTTCCATCTCAACTCAACGTCTGAGGTGTACGGCGATCCACACGTGCATCCGCAGCCCGAGACCTACTGGGGCAACGTGAACCCCATCGGTCCTCGCAGCGTGTACGACGAAGCGAAGCGGTTCGCGGAAGCCATCACGATGGCGTACCACCGCACCCACGATCTCGATGTGCGCATCGTGCGCACGTTCAATACCTACGGTCCTCGGATGCGGCCAGACGATGGGCGAGTGGTCTCGAACTTCATCGTGCAGGCCCTCCGTGGTGAGCCGTTGACCATGTATGGCGACGGGTCACAAACCCGCAGCTTCTGTTACGTCGATGACCAAGTGGCCGGTCAGCTCGCGCTGCTCGATTCCGACCACGTCGACCCTGTCAACATCGGCAACGAAAACGAATTCACCGTCGCTGAACTGGCCGAGAAGGTGATTGCGGCAACCAACTCGTCGTCACCTGTCGAGTTCTTGCCGCTGCCAAAGGACGACCCAACCCAGCGTAAGCCCGATCTCACCGTCGCTCGCAGCGTGCTGGGCTGGGAACCAATGGTCGAGTTGGCCGAAGGCATCGAAAAGACGGCCCGGCACTTCGCCGAAGAGCTGAACATCTAGCGCCAACCCGCAGCTCGCGCCCACGGGCGCTGCCATAGGGCAAACTTGACGCTGCCCATGGCTGCCTCGTCACCCTCGTCTACCTCAACACAGCGTTCGGACGCCCTGTCGGTTGGCTTTGTGCTGACCCAGCTGTGGCACAAGGTGCCTGGTGGAACGGCATCGTCTGCGCTGAAGCTGTATCGGGCGTTGGAAGCCCGAGGCGATCTCGATCTCATCGGCATCGGCGCCGCTGGCCCTCGATTGACCGACACCGAGGCCTACGAGCCGCCAGCCGGCACGCGACAGCTGAAGCTGCCCTACCAACTGCTCTACGACACCTGGCAACGATTGGGTCGGCTCGGCCCAGAGAGCGCAACGGGTCCGGTCGACGTGGTGCACGCCACGACCACGCTGGTGCCGCCGGTGAAGCAAGCCAAGCTCGTGGTGACCGTGCACGACATGTTCCCGTACCTCGAGCCAGACGTGCTCACGAAACGGGGAGGCCGCATTCTGCGGGCCGGGATCGATCTGGCCAAGGAGCGGGCCGAGGTCGTGTGCTGCCCAAGCCAACAAACGATTGACGACTGTGTGGCCGCTGGCTTTCCAGCGGATCGGCTCCGCCTTGTGCCGTGGGCTGCGGTTGCACACGAGACGACAGCGACAGAGATCGAGGATCTTCGGGAGCGGCTGGCCGTCGGCCGTCCCTACCTGTTGTGGGTTGGCACGGTCGAGCCTCGGAAGAATCTGCAGCTGTTGCTCCAGGCCTTCGCCGACGCAGAGCTCGATGACGTCGACCTGGTGATTGGTGGGCCTCCGGGCTGGAACGAAGACCTTGAAGAGCTCAGCGCTCGGCTCGGAGATCGGGTGCACCGGCTCGGCTTCGTTGCTCCCGACGACTTGGCTCCTCTCTACGCCGGAGCCCGAGCGCTTGTGTTTCCAAGCCTCCGAGAGGGCTTTGGCATGCCAGCGCTTGAAGCGATGGCGCAGGGGACGGCTGTTGTTGGTGCGGCGGGCACGGCGATTGCCGAAGTGGTTGGTGACACCGGGCTGCTCATCGACCCCAACGATCTCGCGGGCTGGACCAGCGCGCTTCAACAGGCCGCTGAACCGTCGTGGGGCGAGACTCGCGCTGCCGGCGCCAAAGCGCGTGCCGCAGAGTTCACGTGGGAACGAACAGCAGACGCGCAGGTTGCGGCCTATCGGGACGCGTGCGCCCGATGACGGCCAGGGGACGTTCGATCGTGTTGGCGGCCGGAACCGTCGACGGGTCGGGGACGATGGTTGCGTTGGCGAGCGCCCTCCTGCACCTGACGGCGGTGTCGGAGTCTCGGCCGGTCACCGCCGTGTTGCCGGGGGAGAAGGTGGGGGTTGCTGGCGCACACAACCTCGTGACGATTCGTGTGGGTCGAGGTCAAGCCTTGGTTCGCGAGGCCTTGGGCCAGCCGGCAGCTGATGTCTACATCGGGTTCGCCGACCGGCTCCCGCTGCGGCCCTCCGCCAATCGGTATGACGTGATGGTTGTGCAGAATCCGCACTTGTACGGCCCGGCCGATCAATGGGTCGACCAGCATCGGGCCAAGTTCGAGCTGCTGTCTCGTTGGGCCAGGCGTTCT
This sequence comes from uncultured Acidimicrobiales bacterium, assembly GCA_938009905.1. Taxonomy (GTDB): domain Bacteria; phylum Actinomycetota; class Acidimicrobiia; order Acidimicrobiales; family SZUA-35; genus CALEWY01. The sequence goes on from CALLGK010000103.1 coordinate 11,118, forward strand.
GCCCGCCAAGCCGATCTGGTGATCTGTTCGACCGAGGCCAGCCGGAACGACGTGATCGAGTCAACCGGCGCCGACCCAGCCAAGGTCGTTGTCCGGCCGATTCCGGCCCGATCCGTTGAGGTCACGAAGACCGACCACAACGACGTGGTGTCGCGTGTGCTCAACGTCAGCGATCTCTACGACTACAAACGGGTCGACGTGGCCCTCGACGCCGTGGTGGCGTGGGCGGCCACGCAGGACCATGCGATTGAGTTCGTGCACATCGGGCGGGAGGTCGACGCAAGCGCAGCGGCCAGCTTGGCGGAAACGGCGAGCCGGGCTGAAGCCGCAGGAGTCACCGTGACTCGCCTTGGCCGGGTCGACAACGCCCAGGTGTTTGACGAGATGATCAAGGCCGACGTGCTGATGCTTCCCTCTGCGGCCGAATCGCAGGGTTTGCCGCTCGTCGAGGCGCTGTCTACCGGCCTCCCGACCGTGTGCCGAGCCATCTCGGTGTTCACCGAACAAGGTGGCGACCACGTAGTTGCGGTTGGTTCTACCGACCAAGCCGACAGGGCTGCAGATGTTGTCGATTTCGCCGCTGGGTTGGCCGCAGTCGCCGATCGTGACGTGCGTCAGCGGCTGAGTCGAGGGGGGTTGGCCGCCCACACCCCCGATGCCTCGGGCTGGAACCTGCTCCCCGAGGAGTCGTAGCCCAGCGCCTATCCTGACCCGGTGCGCGTCCAGTTGCTCTGCCCCCACTTCGAACCAGATGTGAACGCGGCAACCGGGCAGCTCATGACCGGGTTGATGCATGGACTGGCTCGCCGGGGCCACCAGGTCGACGTCGTCACGAGCCTTCCCTGGTACGAAGGTCACCAGGTTGCCGATGAGTGGCGAGGCCGTCCGTGGCGTAAAGGCACCACCGACATCGGTGACATCATCCGGGTGTGGCCCTTCCCGGCCGACAAGAACAACATCACCGCGCGAGCGCTTGGCTTCTTCGGATTCTCGGGGCTGGTTGCTGGTGCGGCCCAAGCACTAGGTAAGCCCGACGTGGTGATGGGGTTGTCACCGCCCATCTTCCTTGGTGAAGCGGCGTGGATCACCGCCAGGCGGCACGGCGTGCCGTTTGTGTTCAACGTGCAAGACATCTTCCCCGACGTTGCTGTTGAGCTCGGCGCCATCGGCAACGACAAGGTGATCGAGATGCTGCGGCGTCACGAGAAGTCGGTCTACAAGCGAGCCGACTGTGTCACCGTGCTCTCAGAAGATCAGGCCAACAACGTGCGGGGCAAGATCGAGCCGGCCGGCCAATCAAAGGTCGAGATCATCCGCAACTTCGCAGACGTCGACAAGATCAAGATGCGCGATCGCAACACCGACTATCGACGCCGGCTCGGCCTCGACGGCAAATTCATTGTGCAGTACTCGGGCAACGTTGGCCTGTCGCAGCCGTTCGAACTCATTCGAATGGCGGCCGATCGTCACGCCAACAATCCAGATGTGCACTTCGTGGTGAACGGCGAGGGCGCGGGACGGCCGGGCGTCGACGAGTGGGCGGCCGAGCGGGAAAACGTCACCGTGACCGACTACGTCAGCCCCGACCAAGTCCCCGATGTGCTTGCCACTGCCGACCTGCATCTGATCCCGCTCAAAGCAGGCCTCGCTCGCTCAAGCACACCGTCGAAGCTGTATGGCGTACTGGCTGCCGGTCGGCCGGCCCTCGCTTCGATCGACGAGGGATCTGAGGTGTGGGAAACGCTGGCCGAGGCTGATGCCGGTCGCTCCGTGCTTCCGGGCGACGACGAAGCATTCCTCAGCGAACTCGACGACATGATCAAGTCCCCGGACATTCTCGCGAAAATGGGCGCAAACGGCCGACAGTACGTAGAGACACGTCTTTCGCCAGACAGCCAGGCCGAAGCCTATGAGGAGCTCTTTGAGCGACTCATTGGCTCCCGCTAATTGACCGCCATCAGGAGACCAGATGCCCAGCGCAACTCTCGATCACGCATACGCCGTCATCCTCGCCGGTGGCTACGGCGAGCGCTTCTGGCCACTCAGCACCATGGCGCGGCCAAAACAGCTGCTGTCTTTGCTGAGCGAGCGGACCATGCTCGAGATGGCGTTTGATCGTCTTGATGGGCTCGTGCCCCACGATCGAGTGCTCGTGCTGACAAGCGCCGACCTTGTGGACGCCACGATCGCAACGGCGCCAGATCTGCTTCCCGAAAACGTGATTGGCGAACCGGTACGCCGCGATACGGCAGCGGCCGTCGCCTTGGCCGCGGCCGTCGTGAAGGCTCGCGACCCCGAGGGAGTGTTCTGCATCCTGACCGCCGACCACGTCATGGGCGATCTCGACGTGTTCCGAGACACCATTCGATCCGGTCTTGAAGTTGCCGCTTCTAACGACGTGCTGGTGACGATCGGCATCACACCGACGCATCCGAGCACCGCCTTTGGCTACGTCGAGACCGGTGACTCATTCGACGGCGGCGTCGACACGTCAATTCCGTTCCATCGGGTCGCCAGGTTCGTCGAGAAGCCAGATCGCGAAACCGCCGAGGGCTATCTCGAGACGGGTCGTTTCTGGTGGAACAGCGGCATGTTTGTGTGGTCGGCCGCATCGGTGGAAGCCTCCTTTGCCGCTCACCGGCCGGAGCTCGCCGAGTTCATCGACACGCTGGTTCCGTCCGTCGACACCGATGGCTTCGCCGACGCGCTGGCTGCCGGTTTCGAGCCGCTCGAGAAGATCTCGATCGACTACGCGTTGATGGAGAAGGCCGACAACATCGTGATGGCCGAAGGAACGTTCTCGTGGGACGACGTTGGGAGCTGGCCAGAGGTGGCCAACCACCTTCCGGCTGACGATGCCGGCAATGTCACCCGAGGCGCCGTGTCGACGCTCGATGCGGCCAACAACATCGTGCTTTCAGATGGCCGCCTCACCGCCATCATCGGCGTCGAAGACCTTGTGGTCGTCCACGCTGATGGCGCCACCTTGATCTGCCCCAAAGATCGAGCCCAAGACGTGAAGAAGATCGTTACCGAACTTCGGGCCAACCCCGACCATCAGGATCTTCTGTAGAGGATCGCGATTGCGAGAGAACTGCATCATGCACGAGCGCTGGCAACCAGGAGACAGAGTCATTCGCCGAGAGGTGTGGCGAGGTCGGCCGTGGTCGGCGCTGTCCATGTATGTGGTGCGAGATACCCCAGAGCTGCTTGCGCTTTACATGCCGGTTGGTTCACCCATCGGCTTTGGCCCGGGGTCGTGGCCGACCCCAACCGGTCGGCACGGTTGGAATGCTGGTCCAGACACGGTGTGGCTTCACAACGACGTGTTGCAGTTGCACCGACCGGGTGATGCGTACTCAGTCTGGACGTTTGCGCCAGGTCAGAAGCGCAGCGATCAAGGGTGGTACGTCAACCTGCAAGATGCGTTTCGGCGGACGAGCATTGGAATCGACACGCTCGATCACGAGCTCGACATCGTGATCGACGCCGACGGTTCTTGGGCGTTCAAAGACATCGATGAGCTGCAAGAATCGGTCGCTCTCGATCGATTCACGGCCACCGAGGTTGCCGAGATTCTTGCCCTCGGAGACCGGCTGGGCACGATCATCGACGCCGGTGCTCAGTGGTGGGATGAACGTTGGAAGCATTGGTCACCGCAACCCGAGTGGGCCGTGCCGCTTGAGCTTTCTGAGGGCTGGGACCTCGTTGGTACGCCGCAGGAGCCAGCACCCGGTGAGGCAGCCAACTCTGAGGAGAACCTCGTATGAAGACCGTCGCCAGGTTGATCATTGGATTGGTGTTCACACTGATGGCCGTGGGCTTCGCTGGCCCCGTGGCTGCGTGCGGCGGCTTGTTCTGCGACACGGACCCGGTGTCGCAGGCCGGCGAACGCATCGTGTTCACCGTGAACGACGATGAGACCATTACCTCGCTCATTGAGATCCAGTATTCGGGAAGCGCTCCCGACTTCTCGTGGATTCTGCCGATTCCGGAAGCCATCGGAGCTGAAGGATTGGCGGTGCCAGACAACGGTCAAGACGTGTTCGATGAGCTGCATCAGATGACCGACGTGCAGATCCGTCCACCAGCGAGGCCTGAGTGTGCGCTGGCCCAGCTGCGATCGACGGCCGCTGACGATTCGGCTATTGAGGCCGACGGCGAAGTAGAGGTGTTTGCTAGCGGCGAAGTCGGTCCGTTTGGGTTCGACATCATTGGTGCCGGTGAATCCACCGCCCTCATCGACTGGCTCCGAGACAACAACTACCGGGTTGAGCCGCCGATGGAGCCGCTCATCGACGTCTACGTCGAGGAAGAGTTTGCGTTCATTGCCATGCGCCTGCTCGATGGCGAGACGTCGGATTCGATTGCCCCGATCGAAATCACCTATCCCGGTACACAACCGATGATTCCGCTGCGCCTCACCGCAGTGGCGGCCAACGTCAACATGCCGATCTGGGTGTGGTTCTTCGCACAAGACCAAGTTGTTCCAGACAACTTTGGGCATATGGAGATCGACACGCGCGAGCTCACCTTCTTCTCTGGCGGTGGCAACAACTATCGCCAGCTCGTGATGTCTCGAGCGAATGCGATGGGCGGTCAGAGCTTCATCACCGAGTACGCGCAAGAGGTGAACCCCGCCGACTTTGAGAACCCGTATCTGGGCGCCGTTTCTGAACGCCAGCCCTACCTCACTCGACTGGCCACGTTCATCGACCCAGCCGAGATGACGCTTGATCCGACGTTCAAGGTCGAGTCCGGCCGCGATGGGGTGTCGAACGTTCGTGACGCAGGTGACCTGTCTGGCTTGTACCGCTGTGAACGGGATGGCGACGACAAGTCGCTTGGGTTCGTGAGCACCAGCGACGCCATCGATCCCACTGGCGGAGGCGATGAGATTGCCGCCACGACGCCTGATCCTGGCGCCTCAACCTTCAGCCTTGTTGGGCTCGGCGTTGCCTTCCTCGCCGTGATCGCCATGGTCGGTGGCCTTGCCTACGCCTTCGGCAGCCGCACCCGCGCCGACTAACACTCACGCCAATCCGAGTTGTGGCCTGGCACCGATCTGGTGTTGTGGGTGAGAATCGGCGTATGGATCAGATTTGCGACGACCTGGCCGCCGAACACGCGACCCTCGATGCGATGGTGGCCGACATCTCCGAGGAGCAATGGGCGGCTCAGACGCCGGCCGAAGGCTGGGATGTTCGCGACACGATCATTCACCTCGTTGGTGCCGACCTCGCTGCGCTGCAGGCGGTGAGTGACCCTGAAGGGTTTGCGGCGACCAAAGAGAAGATGCTCTCTGGTCGGGTGCCGCTCGAAGAGGCGTACGGCGGCCCGGCAGACGACAGCGGCATGGCTACGTTGACCTGGTGGCGCGAGAGCCGCTCACAAATGCTCGACGCCTTCCGTCAGCGCGGTCCAAAGGAGCGCATCCCATGGTTTGGGCCAGACATGTCGACGCTCAGCTTCGCGACTGCCCGTCTGATGGAGACATGGTCACACGGCATGGATGTGGCTGAGACCCTTGGCGCCACCGTTGAGCCGACCGACCGGCTACGGCACGTGTGTCACATTGGCGTTACCACCCGAGGCTGGTCATACATCAACCGGGGCATGGAGATTCCTGCGGGCGACGTGCGGGTGGAGCTCACTGCGCCGTCTGGCGACACGTGGACGTGGGGCCCTGACGAGGCCGCAGACGTGGTGCGAGGCGACGCCCTCGACTTCTGTTTGCTTGTCACCCAGCGCAAGCCGCCGAGCGCCGTCAACCTCGAACTCGTTGGCGACCTTGCCGTCGACTGGGCCAAGCACGCCCAAGCCTTCGCCGGCCCGGCCACCAACACAGACGAATCCCGCGCCTAGATCCCGAACTGGAGGCCGTAGGGCACAAAACGGTGCTCTACGGCCTCCAGAACCGGTTGGTTAGTCGGTGACGAGCGACTTGGCGAAGCGGATCGAGCTGAGCTTGTCTGGCTCGGCGAGGGCCTGCATGGCCACCTCGAAGTCTGGCAAGCCGTAGACGTCACCGTCGTCGTTGATCATCACGAACCGGTCGAGCCCTTTGAGAAACGTGCGATCGTGGCTCACCGCAACAACGGTGCCTTGAAAGCTCTCGAGCGCTTCTTCAAGTGCCTCTGACGACTCGATGTCGAGGTTGTCTGTCGGCTCGTCGAGGAGCAGTACGTTGTGGCCCTCGAGTTCGAGACAGAGCACTTCGATGCGGGCCTTCTGGCCACCGCTGAGCGTCTCGAACTCTTGCCGACCGTGATCACTGAGCCGGTAGCGACCCAGTGCCTTCATCGTTGCCTCGTCGTTGTTCAGACGTTCGCGGATGATGTCGAACGTGTCGCGGCCAATGAAGTCTGGCCGGTCGTTGATCTGCGTGAACGTGCCGATCGACGTTCGAGGACCGAGCTTGATCGAGCCTTCGGTTGGCTCGGTCTCGCCAGACAGTGCCCGCAGCAGGTGGGTCTTGCCTGTGCCGTTCGGGCCGATGAGACCCACTCGTTCGCCAAAGAAGATCTCGTCGGTGAAGGGGAAGAACAGATCGTCGGTCTGCACGCCGTCGAGAGCGAGCACACGGCGAGCCGAGTCTGCACCCCGAAGGCGCACCTTGATCTGTTGGTCGGTGACCGGGGGCGGCGGGGGACCGGCGGCCACGAACTTCTCCCAGCGAGTCTCAGCTGCATTCGCTTTGGTGGCGTTCTTGAAGTTGGCGGCGGCCCGCTGCTTCATGATCTTCATGTGGCGATAGAGTCGGCGTTCCTCGTCGTTCCATCGCTTCAGCGCATCGCCGAGTCGCTTCTGGCGCTGCTCGCGAGCCTCGGGAAACGTCTCGTACGAGCCGCCATGGACCCACGCCCCCGACCCTTCGATCACCACGAGCTTGTTGGCTGATCGTTCGAGGATCGTGCGGTCGTGGCTCACCATCAAGATCGTGCTCTTGCACTCGGCGATCTGCTGCTCGAGCCACACGCGGGTTGGGATGTCGAGGTAGTTGTCCGGCTCGTCGAGCAACAACACGTCGACGCCAGAGCTGAGCATCACATCGAGCACGAGTCGCTTGCGTTCACCGCCAGAGAGTTCGCCAACAAGGCGAGTGGCCAGGTCGTCGATCTTCGACTTCACGCTGCGTTCGGCCGACGCCGCCCACTGAGCGTCGATCTCGTAGCCGCCGATGTCGCCCCACTCAGCGAGGGCTTCCGCGTAGCCCATGCCGTCGTCTGTTCCATCGGCCATGGCCTTTTCGGCCGCCACGAGCTTGCGTCCCGCGTTGCGCACCTGCGGTGTCGACACATCGATCAGCATCTCTCGCAGCGTGTCGTTCGGGCGAGACATGCCGACGTCCTGGCTCATGGTCATGAACGAGCCCGTGATGAGGGCGTCGCCGCTGTCGGCCTCGATGTCGCCAGAGAGGATTCGCAGGATCGTGCTCTTGCCAACGCCGTTCGGCCCGATGAGCGCTGCCTTGTCACCAGGCGAAATGCCAAAGCTGACGTCGAAAAACAGCGAGTCGCCGCCTGGTGGCGCGTAGTCGAGTTCCGACACCGAGATTGAGCCCATCAGCTCCATCCTGCCCGATCGACCGCCGCCATCCCCCTCAGTTTCTGATCAGGCGTCGCTCGTCAGAAGGACGATGGCCTTCTCATCGTCGAGGCCATACACCCACCCGCCGCCTGGACGGGCGGCGAGCGCTTCGACTTTGCGATAGCCCTCGAACGTCTGCTGTGGGTTGGTCGCACCGGTTGCGACGTCGATCGTTACGTGTGTGAAGGCGCCAGCCTTGATCTTGGAAGCGGCGAGGTCTCGGTCGGTTGGCCCGACGATGGCATGGAGCGCCTGCCCGGTTGCGGTGAGTCCACGAACGCCAAGTGCCTTCTTCTTGCTGGCGTCCACAACGTCGATCGTGCGCACCCGCATCGGCAGGGCCGCTAACTCGCTGGCCGTCGCGTCAGACCAATCGCCGGCCAACAGATCGGCACCACCTTCGATCTCGATGAGGATCGGTTGGCCCGATGCGGTGACGGGCCAACGCAACCCGAGAACGAATGACGAGCCGACACACGCCGCGCCTTCGATGTTGAGCGGAGTGGCGCCCGCACCGATGTCGCCGGCATTGATATCTGCCGCTTTCGCGGTGGCCTTGGCAATAGGAGCGACTGTCTCGATCAGCTCAATCGCAGAATGAGCGAGAGCGTCGTTGACGGCCGCGAGCAGCGCGGTGTCGAGGTCGAGAATCTCAACGTCACCTGCCACCGCCTTCGGCCCAACATTGAGGTGTGCGGGAGAGAAGCGGGCCACGAAAGCCCGTCGACGATCGAGCTTGTTGTTTGCCCCGAGGAATCCAGAGCCAACGACAAACACCCAGCCGTCGTGTGTCGCAAGCGCCTCGGCATCGGTCACCGGCCACCCCTTCTGCCTTCTCGGTGCCTTTTTGGTCGTCTGAGAACCAGAAACGCGCCGAGAACGGGTGGGGTGTCCGCCGGATGGGGTCGAGAGATCGACGGGGCGGATCGACCACGTGTCATCTGAACGACCGACGAGCGAGATCATGGCTCGCTTCGCCCCGCCGCCAAGCGTGCCCTCGTCGTGCGCCAGCCAGTAGCCCTCCTCCAACCCGTCCGCATTAAGCAGGGCCCGGTCATCGACGGGAAGGAGCGCGGAAGCCTCGTTGATCGACGCCTTCAGGCGGACACGGCGGAGTTCAGGGCTTTCAGTCATCAGCGAGCGGGATCGTCAGGCTCCAAATCGGCCCAAAACCCCCGTTTTGGAGGCCGTAGAGCACAAAACGGTGCTCTCACGCCTCCAGTTCGGGAAGAAGCGGGGAGGTGGCCCAGCGTTTGACGGCGGCGACGAGCTGGTCGACGTGGGAATCCGTGATCGCCATGGACAACGCCATGAACCCGCGGCGAGCGATGTAGAGGCCCTCGTCGAGCAGGTGATGAAACAGGAGCTCGAGGAGGCGGTCGTCTGGGCAGTGCAGGCAGATCATTGAGCCGACGCCGGTCGGGTACACCGAGCCGGTTGGCAAGCCCGCTGAACGAGCGTCGTCAAACACAGCTGCCAGCTCGGCGTGCAGGCGATCGCCTCGCTGGTTGACCTCGCGGATGCGTGCTGGAGACAGTTCGTGCGTGACTGACGCCACCGCAGCCGACATCGACACGATGTTGTTATTGAACGTGCCGGCCTGGGTGAGAGCGCCTCCTAGTGAGGGATCGAACGCTGACATCAACGAACGGATGCCTCCGAACGCTCCAAAGGTTGTCCCACCGCCGAGGTACTTGCCGAGCGTTGTCATGTCTGGCACAACACCGAACTGCTCTTGGGCCCCTCCGGGCGCGAGGCGCGACGTCATCACCTCGTCAAAGATCAGGACAGCGCCCACGTCGGTGCAACGTTGGCGGAGCGCCTCAAGGAACGGCACAGACGCGGGGCGGCAGCCGCCAGCCCCTTGCACCGGTTCGACCAACACACACGCCACGTCGTCACCAATGAGCGAGTTGAGTCCTTCGATGTCATCGAAACGGCCCACTCGGAAGTCGTGCGGGACGTTGAGTGCGCTGTGCGGACCGTCAGGATCTGGGCCGAACCCGAGGACACCTCCGTGGTAGCCGCTGTCGAACACCGCCACGCCAGATCGGCCCGTTGCGTGCTTGGCCGTGCCGATCGCCATGAGGTTGGCTTCGGTGCCAGAGTTGGTGAACCGCACCTGCTCGATGGACTCGAAACGTGCGCTGATGAGTTCGGCGAGTTCGATCTCAACTTCGTGCGTCGCTCCAAACGTCCACCCGCGCTCGAGTGCATCGGTGATGGCCGACTTCACCGACGGCGGCGAGTGGCCGAGAAGGCCAGCCGTGTAGTTGCCGAGGAAGTCGGTGTAGCGATTGCCGTCGATGTCGACGAGTTCGGCGCCCGCTGCCTCGGCAACCCGAAACGGGAACGGATCAAAGTGCAGGACCGATCTCGTGTTGCCGCCCGGCAAGACCGCCCGGGCTCGCTCGTGTGCCGCTGCGCTCAGCGGATGCGAGGCCCGATAGCGATCGTGGGCAGCGTGTAACGCGGCGTCCGTCGTGCTCGTCATGGGGCAAACCTAGACCGAGCGTCGAGCCGCCTCGTCGTTCACATCGACGATGACCCGGCTGCCACGATCGTAGGTGAGGTAGTTCCACGCCCAGTTGACGAGCACGTTCGCTCGATTGCGGAAGCCGATGAGCATGATGAGGTGGAGTCCGAGCCAGGCCACCCATCCCGCAAACCCTGAGAGCTTGAGACCGTTCGGCAGTTCGACCACGGCGGAGTTCCGCCCGATGGTGGCCATCGACCCTTTGTCGTTGTAGCTGAACGGCTTGGGAACGGCTGAGCCATCGACGGCGGCGCGGATGCACCGGGCGACGTGATCGCCGCCCTGCACCGCAACGGCAGCGACCTGAGGCAGCGCGTCGTCTGGATCGATGGCCAAGTCGCCGATCGCATAGATGTTGTCGTGGCCCGGAACCCGCAGCTGGTCGTCGACGACGATGCGGCCACCACGCCCGGTTTCAAACCCGAGCACGGCGGCTAGGGGGTTGGCCCGAACGCCAGCTGCCCACACCACGGTTGCTGCATCAACAGATGTGCCGTCTGTGAACGTGACAGACGACGGACCAACACCGGCAACCGTTGTGTTGAGTCGCACGTCGACGCCGAATCGCTCAAGACGGTTCAGCGCCTTTGCTCGCAGGCTCTTGTCGAACGCCGTGAGCAGATCGGGCGATCCTTCAACCAGCACCACCCTGGCCTCGTCAATGTTGAGACCGCGAAAGTCCTTGCGCAGCACCCGGTCGAAGAGCTCGGCGAGTCCACCGGCCATCTCAACGCCGGTTGGACCGCCGCCAACGAGCACCACCGTGGTTAGCCGCTGACGGGCCCGTTCGTCGGCCTCGGCCTGCTCGAAGCAGGTGAGCACGTGGTTGCGTAACTGCCGAGCATCGGCCGCGCTCTTCAAGCCGAAGGCGTGTTCGGCCACGCCCGGCACACCAAAGTCGGCGGTCACGGCACCGAGAGCCAACACAAGATGATCGAAGTCCAGGCTCTGACCGGTATCGAGTTCGATCACCTGGCGAGCGGTGTCGAGCGACGTCATCCTGGCCTGGATTGCCCGGGCGTTGTCTTGGGAGGACACGATGCCGCGTACGGCAGCACACACTTCGTCGACATCGAGACCAGCCGTTGCCACCTGATAGAGCAGCGGCTGGAAGGTGTGGTGGTTTCTCGCATCAACGAGCGTGATGTCGACCTTCGCATCGGCCAGCGCCTTGACGGCTCGAAGGCCACCAAATCCGGCCCCGACCACAACCACGTGCGGGCGTTTGGTCTTCGCTCCCATCGCACCATCCCTGCTTGTGAAACGTTTCACAAGCCATCGTAGGCGATGAGATACTCCTACTCGAGCGACGCCAGAAACTTGTCGACCTGGCTAGCCGGCAGCTTCTTCCCGTAGTTGAACGAGTCTCGCGCCGTGTCGACGATCTTCTGATCGATTTCGATTTGGGCGTCGTAGTCGGGGAGCGCCCGTTCGTCGCCCCTTCGCTCAGACACGTACGCCACCTCGACACGCACGCAGTCGTTCGGGCAGTGCTCCTTGATCTCGCTGGCCACCTCCATGAGATCGCGGTCCCGAGACACGATGATCACTACATCGCACGTGTCGGTGAGGGCAGCGGCTACGGCGTCGAGGGCGAGGGCTACGTCGATGCCTTTCTCGCGAGCCCGGCGATACCGCTTCACGTTGGCGTGAGCTTGTTGCGGTGCGTCGTCCCACCAGGGCTTTGGCAGATCGTCGTCGACCTTCCACTCCCAGTGGTAGCGAAGCGTGCGTTCCGTGACCAGAACCCCGGTCTTGCGGATGAGGTCGTGGCGGCGCTTCACCAACTGATGACGCTCGCGGTTCTCGTCCGGATCGTGAATGCCCGAGTAGTAGTGCGTGCCGACAAGCTCTCGGTCGCCAGCCAATTCGCGGGCCAGCAGCAGCGGATGAAGCCGCCCCTTGAACACCCGGTTCATGCCTTTGAACAGATTCTGTCCGTCGATGAACACCCGAACACGCTGAGTCATGGGGTCACCGTATGGCCTTGAGGCCGTGCGGCCTCTAGATCTGGCCTCTAGAAGACCAGCCAGCTCGGGTTGTTCTGCACCTGTTCGAGGCGAGCCATCGGCTCCCACCAGTTGGTGAGCACCTCGCCCTCAGCCGTGGTCAGGCCGTTGTCGTGGCCTGGCAGATTCTGCATCCACCACACGAGGTAGGCGACACCGCCGTCGAAGGTGCAGTCCGGACTGCCATAGGCCGCCTCGAACCATGTCTCGCACGAGACATCGACGGGCGTGCCGCCACCGGGCGCCCACGTCGCACAGTCGGACGTGACCACGTCGGTTTCCCACGAGTTGTAGCCATCGCTGGCGCCAGGAGCCCAGACTGACGAGCCGCAGCGCGCCGACTCGACGAACGGTGGTGTGCCGCCGCCGACGAACTCCTCGAGGAAGAGGTCTTCTTCGTTGTGGTTGAGCAGGGCCTCGATCTGGAAGCTGCGGTTGAGCATCATCATGTCGACGCCACGAGTGAAGTTGAAGTTGTAGAGCGTGTAGGAGTTGTTGCAGCGGGGCATGTCGTCGAACCGGAAGCTGTTCGAGATGTCGCCGACGGCGCTGCTGGAGAGCTTCGAGGTGGCTGGCACCAGGTCACCGTGGTGGTGGGTGTGCAGCCAGACCTCGCGGATGCCTCGATCGTCGACCCATTCGCAGATGCCGACGTTTTGCATAATGAGGCCGTAGTCCGGGAAGAACACCTCGCCGGTGTCGTCTGCCGGTTCGCCAAGGGGCGGGTAGCTCACGTAGTTGACTTCGCCGAGCACCTCGAAGGCGATCGATGGTGGGGCGTCAGGGTCGGTGTGGCCGTGGTAGCGAGTGGCTTCGGTTGACCACCAAGCGCTTTCGGTTTCGAGTCGTTCGATGCGCTCGGTCAGTTCGTCGACGGTGCCGGTGTAGTTGGTGGTGTCGAAGTCGACCACGCCGTCGTTGTCGACGTCTGGTGTGTAGCGCAGCGACAGCACAGGTGCGGTCCAGATGGCGTCATCGATTTGGGGATGAACACAGCTCCGCGGATCGGTGCACGTGTCGAGTGAACGAGGAACCTCGTTGCCGACAGCCGGGATGTCGACCCACTCCGTTGCCGGCGCCTCGCCTGACTCCTGCGTCAGGTCTTCATCGCTGGCGAGCGTCGTGGACGTAGCTTCGTCGGATTCTCCGTCGTTGTCGCTGGTTCCGTCGTCGGAGTTGTCTGCGTCTTCGCCACTCACGAGCGTGGTTTGGGCGTTGCTGACGGCATCGGCTTGATAGCCGGCATCAACATCTCCGCCACCCATCACCGAACACGCTGACGCAACGAGGGCCATCGCCACGACGCTGACCGCGCTTCTACCACAGCGCTCGATGCGTCCACGGCGGGCGCTTCGTCGGCTGCGTGGTGTGGTTGACGGGGGATGCATGACTGGCTCCAAGGGTGATCGTTCACCAATCAGATGCGGCGAGTAGATCCAGAGTTTCAACGATGTTGGCGCTCCCACGGTTGTTTTCGGCCTGGTTCCAGCCCATATGAGCGCGGCGAGGGGCTCTGAGCCCACTGAATCGGGCGATTTCAGCCTCTTTGGAGCGTGACACCGGTGTCGGTCCGGAGGCCAACCATGGCGATTGGCAGCGTGTCGACGGCGCAACACATCTCGACATCGGCGGCGTACCCCAGAACCTCTGGATGGTCGGGGCCGAGCTTGGCCGCCCACTTGGCGACCTCGATGTCGGCGATGCGGCGCAGTTCGGCGGAGAGCGCTGCGACGTCTGGGCGCTCACTCGCCAACAAGCTGGCCATGAAGTCGGCGGCTGCCTGGTCTTCGTTGCCGGGCTCGGTGGCCACAAACTCGACAGCTGCGTCGGGCCACGTCGAAGCGATGTAGGCCGCGGTCGCTGTCGCGTTCACGGCACTCGCGGCCAGCACCTGATCTGCGGTTGCATCAACGAGCCCTCGGGTGCCGTTTGAGGTTCGTTGGATCACCAACTTTCCAGTCAGATCAAACCCGGCCACGGCGGCGGGGGAGTTGCCAGCATCGAAGGCTTCGGGTTGCAGTCCGTGGTCTTCGCCCATGAGGAAGCTGTTCGACGACTCGACCGCCAATGCACGGGCGGTGTCGAGATCTCGAACGCAGTGAATGTGATCGGCGCCCTTGTTGAACGCAACGGCAGCGGTGGTGAAGGCTCGGAACACGTCGATCACAACCGCAACCGTTTGGGCGGTCATGAGCGTGCGTCCTTGCGTCGACGGGGCAGCGTGGCGATGGCCACGACACCAAGAACCGTGAGGGCGATCACCGGAGGCCCGAGCAACACGAGATCAACTCGGATGTTGTCCTCCGGCTGCACAACCCTGGTTTCCCAGAAGCCGTAGAGAATCCAGATGGCGGCCGCTCCCGGCGGGGCGATGGCAAGCACCCGCTTTGGGTCGCTCCAGCCTTCGAGGAAACCCCAGCCGCACAGCAGCGCAATCGCTATGGGAGCTGCAACCCACCAGACCCACGTGATCATCTGCGGTGTTCGATTCCTGCGAGCACGGTCGCAGCATCGCCGCCGTGGTCGCGATCAGCAACCGCAATTCATGGTTCGCGCAGCCGTCACGTTGTGGCCAGGCGTGGGAGCGTCGGCTCATCGATCTGGTGTGCCGCCCGTTCCGTCGATCGCAGCAGCATCGCCAGGATGGTGACGTGGAGGGCAATGGCGGCCGGAAACATGGCACGGCCGAAGATCTCGAGCATGAAGAACTCGGGCCATGGTGATGAGACCTCGACGAGCCAGGCTGCTGCGGCATCAAAGGCGGCGATCGACGTCCAGACCACGGCAATCAGCCACGAGCGTGCAGACGGCATGCGCCACAGCATGAACGCAACGATCGGTGCGGTGAGTCCGATCGCAGCATCGCCCACGAGTGGCATCAACCATGCATCTGGTGGGTCGCCGGCACCGCCGTCGCCAGCTCGATGGATGAAGGCCAACGTCATGGCTCGTCCGGCGGCCATGAGGACCAAGGCGTGGAGCGCAGTGAAGCGTCGTTCAGTAGTTGCTTGCATATTGCAAGTAAACACGATGAGTAATTGCTTGTAAAGTGCAAGTAATGAGCGATCGTTCCCACACAGCCCAAAGCCGATCTGAGTGTCCTGTCGCAACGGCGCTCGATGTGCTCGGTGACAAGTGGACGCTGTTGGTGATCCGCGACCTGCTCGATGGTCGTCGCCGGTTCAGCGAGTTCGAACGATCGCCCGAGGGCATCCCCACCAACATCCTCAGCGACCGGCTCAAGAAGCTGACCGAGGCTGGCCTGATCGAGGCCCGGCCGAGGGGAACGACGACGCGGTTCGACTACGTGCCAACCGATGCCGCGGTGGCGTTGCGGCCAACGCTGCTTGCGTTAGCGGCCTGGGGCAACGATCACTTCGCCGATACGTGGACGCCCCCGGCGACGTGGCTTGAACAATCTGCGGAGTCGTAGTCGCTGCGTCGACTACAGCCGCTCGATGTCATCGAGCACAAGCACGGCTTCGCCTGCTTCGTTCGATGCCGATCTGTCGACGGTGGCCCGAATGCGCCACTCGTCGTTGCCGTCTGGGTCGGCCAGGATCTGCGTCACCGACCCGGCGCCGTGGTCATAGATAAAGCGCTGGTTCGAGCGCGCATCTGCATCTGTGCCGATCGAGTCATATTCGTCCCAGTAGGGCTCCATCGCCTCACGGATGCCGTCGGCGGTCGCCAGCGGCGACTCCGGAGGAGCGGCCTCAGCCATTTGGCTGAGCTCGCGCTTGAAAGCGAGGAACCGCACCCACTTGAACGCCGCGTTGCGCACCAGCACCCGGAATGTTCGAGCGTTGGCCGTGATGTCGTCTGGATCGACCGGTGGCCGCACGGGGGCGTCTGGTTTATCGACTGGGTTCTGCAGCGCTTCCCATTCGTCGATCAACGAGGAGTCGACCTGGCGGACAACCGTGCCGAGCCAGTCGATGAGATCTTCGAGTTCGTCCGACTTGTGTTCGACGGGGATGTTTTGAACCAGGCCCTTGTAGACGTCTGAGAGATAGCGGAGCACCACACCCTCGGAGCGCTTGAGTCCGTAGAAGTTGACGAACTCCGTGAAGGTCATGACCTGTTCGAACATGTCGCGCACGATCGACTTGGGCCGCACGTTTTCCGAACCCACCCACGGATGGTGCACTCGCCAACGATCGAAGCTGTTGTAGAGCCACTCTTTCTCGGGGCGAGGCGGTTCAACCTCGGCCAGGCGCTCCATCCGCTCCTCGTATTCAACGCCAGACGACTTCATTTCGGCCATCAGTGCGTCTTTGGCCTTGTTGACCTGGGCGGCGATGATCACGCCGGGGTTCTCCATGACCGACTCGATGATGGTCAGCAGGTGGAGGGCGTGAGCTAATCCATCGACGGGTGCCGGCTCGCCGACCTCGACGTACGCGGGCGTGTCAGGGGCTTCGTGCGCGGGCTCAGCTTCGTGAGCCAGATCGTTGTCTGGTTCGGTGCCGTCAAACATGTGGGCAACTGGCGCGTCAGCCACGTCTTCGCCGGCTCCGTCTTCGTGAGCTTCTGGCGCCGCGTCGACTTCGAGTGCGTCATCGTCGATGACGCCTGCGACGTCCTCGAACGACTCGGCTTCTGGCACCACCAACGCGGGCCCTCGCTCGGTGATGGCCTCGATAGCCCACAACGACAATGGCTGGTGCAGGGCGAACTCGTCTTGAAGATCGAAGTTGACCCGAACCTTGCGATCGAACTCGTCTTCACCGGGAGCGGGGAACTCGAGCAGTTCTGCGTCGACGAGCGATCGATAGATCGCAATGCTTCGCTTGATGTGAGCCCGTTTCCGGCGCCGAGGCTCGTGGTTGTTCTGCAGCAGGCGCTTCAATGAGTCGCAGCCATCAATACCTGTTTCGGGAATGACCGGACGGTCGAGCAGGCTCATCACCATCTGGTGGTTGATGGCGAAGTTCGATCGCAGCGCTTCTGGTTCGCCGTTGACCATCTTGGTGAAGGTGTCTTCTGTCCAGTGGGCGTAGCCCCGCTCTGGTGGTTTGCGCTTCACGACCTTCTTGGCCTTCTTGCCGGAAGACGCCGACTTGGCCTGCGCCTTTTCCTCGGCCCGCAGATTGTCGACCACGTGCTCTGGCGCTTGCACCCACACGGTTCCCTCGTCGTCGAAGCCTTTGCGGCCGGCCCGACCTGCGATCTGGGCAAATTCTCTGTTGGAGAGCGTGCGAACCTCAACCCCGTCGTACTTGCAGAGCTGCGTGAAGAGCACAGAGCGAATCGGCACGTTGACGCCAACGCCGAGGGTGTCGGTGCCGCAGATGATCTTGAGCAAGCCGTCCTGAGCCAACCGTTCGACCAACAATCGATACTTCGGGAGCAGACCGGCGTGATGCACGCCGACACCCCCGAGCAGGTAACGCTTGAGGTCTTTGCCGACAGGTGAGTCGAACCGGAAGCCGCCAATGGCCTGTTTGATCTGGTCCTTCTCGGTTTTCGAGAGTGGGTCGAGCGAAAGGTAGCCCTGCGCCGCTTCGGTGGCTTCTCGTTGCGTGAAGTGCACGAGATAGATCGGTGCTCGGTCAGATTCGAGCAGCTCTTCGATCGAGGCGTGCAGCGTGGTGCGGCGGTACTGAAAATCGAGGGGGACAGGACGCTGGGTCGAGCGGACAAGCGCCGTCTCTCGGCCCGTCCGGTTGGTGAGGTCTTCAGCGAAGAAGTCTGGCCGGCCGAGCGTGGCCGACATCAGTAGGAACTGCACGTTGGGCAGTTCGAGCAGCGGCACCTGCCAGGCCCAGCCTCGTTGCGGGTCGCCGTAGTAGTGGAACTCATCGACGATGGCGACGTCGACATCGGTGTCGTCGCCGTCGCGGAGCGCCCAGTTGGCAAGAATCTCGGCCGTGCAGCAGATGATCGGGGCATCGGGATTCACTCGGGCATCGCCGGTGATCATGCCGACTCGCTCTGATCCGAAATCGCGACAGAGCGAGAAAAACTTCTCGCTGACCAGCGCCTTGATGGGAGCGGTGTACACCGACCGCTTTCCAGCGGCCAGCGCCGCGAAATGAGCCGCCACACCAACCAGCGACTTACCCGAGCCGGTTGGCGTGTTGAGGATCACGTGATTCCCCGCCAACAACTCGAGCACGGCCTCTTCTTGAGCGTCGTAGAGCGAGATGCCCTGCTCAGCCACAAACTCGACGAATCCGTCGAGAAGAGCATCTGGGTCGGCCCCCACTTCAGCGTGGGGAAGGTGGCGGATGAGCGGAGGAACGTCGATCTCTCCGGTCTACCACCGATGGCGGCCAGCGCGGGCCGACAGCGACTACCGTCCGCACCATGGCGAAGCGGTACAGCTACATCACCGGCCCCGACGATTCGACCTTCTGCGATCGGGTGACCGAGCGGCTCAACGATGGGTGGGAGCTCTATGGCAGCCCGTCGTTGGCCTATGACTCAGACACGGCTCGCATGATCTGCGGTCAAGCCATCGTCAAAGACGAGGGCAACGAAGCTTCCTGATCCCCACTACCTGGTGTGAGCCACGCGACAGGTAGCCTGGGAGCGATGGAAATCGAGAGCCGCAGCGGTCGACCCCGGTCCTTCGACCCCGACGACATGCTCGGTCGGTTGATTGCGGTGTTCTGGTCAAAGGGCGCAAGCAAAGCAACCACGAGGGTGCTGGAGGCCGAGCTCGGGCTCGGCCAGTCCAGCCTCTACAACGCCTTTGGTTCCAAGGCCGGTCTGCTGGATGCTGCCATTGTCAAGTACGAAGAGCTGCTCGACGCCGCAGTGCTGTCGCACCTTGAACGCCCGGGTCGAGCTGCGCTCAGTGACTTTGTCGCGGCTCTGCTCGAGTGGATCGATCACGACGAGCATCGTGGCTGCCTCTTGTTCAACTTGGCCGCGGAAGACCCGGCGTACCGAGTCCATATGGATCGCTATCGGCGACGCCTACGAGTTGCGTTGTCGGCATCGCTGGCCACCTTTCTGGCTGCCGATGAGGTCGCTGTCCGGGCTGAGATGCTCATGGCCGCGGTGTTCGGGCTGACTGCGTCGGCTCGAACAGGTGCCAGCTCGGTTGAGCTGGCCACGATAGCTTCAGCCATCGATTCGCAAATCTTCGATTGGTAGCCCGCTCAGGACTCGGTGAACATCGCCTGTTCGACCGTGCCCATCGGAACCGCGCCAGTGATGCGATGAACCTCATCGCCAGCGCGTACGAAGACCAGCGTGGGCGTTGTGGTGACCTGATAGCGGTCGACGAGATCGGGATGTTCCTCGACGTGGACCGCAACCAGGCGCCAATCCTCGGCGTGCGACTCTGCCAAACGCTCGAGGTGCGGTCGCATCGTGCGGCACGGCTGACACCACGTTCCCCAGAAGTCGATGATGACGCCGCGCTCCTCTGCCAGCAGCGTGCGGTTCAGTTCGGCGGCTCCGACCTCGTCGACCGTCGTCATCAGGCGATCTCCTCCCGGCGGTACTGCATGTCGGCTTCATACGCCGATTCGTCCGAAGCGTCCATGTTCATTGTGATGTTGAACTTGTTTCCCCAGTTGAAGATGCCGCAGGCGAAGACCATTTCGACGATCTCATCTTCGCTGAAGTGCGCCTTGAGCTTGAGGAAGAACTCATCGGTGACTGTGTGAGGATCGAGCGCGATGCGCTCGGCGAGAGAAATGCCAAGGGCTTCTCGATCGCTCAGGTGCTCGCCAGTCATGGGCTGATGCTCCATGCAGGCGGTTTCTCGAGGGGCTACATCGTCGCGCACGGCGACGCTACGTACGGTGTTTCAATAGGCGCAGTCATTGATCTGGCCGGTCTTTAGCCGCATCAACTCGTGCAGATGTGGTTCGACGTTGCCGTTGGCGAAGAACGATACGAAGACCGGGACGATTGTCTTGAGGTTCTCCGGGTTGCGGGCGATGACGCCGAACATGTTGGCGTCGGCCCACCAACCATCGGTGGCTTGAGCGAGAAGCTCGTTGACCTCCGCGTCCGGACTTTCTCCTGGCTTGATTGGCGTGATGCGAGTTGCCATGGGACCCCCTTGGTTTTGAAGCACTCGCTTCAAAACCTACATCATCTGTCCAAGGGGGGCTAGTGCTCGCAAAGACGAGCGTCATAGCGTGTGCCATCTTCACTGCGTTATGTCAGCAGTTGCTCAGCTCAGCCCAGGCAGAACTCGTTGCCTTCTGGGTCGGCGAAGATGACCCAGGTGTGGGCACCCTGGGCGCCTTCGCCGATGCGGGTGGCGCCAAGGCTGATGAGACGCTGCTCTTCGGCGGTCCGGTCTTCTGGTGAGGTGTCGCGAGCCAACTGCACATCGAGGTGGCAGCGGTTCTTCGCCTCCTTGCCCTCTGGTACTCGCTGGAAGAGAAGGCGTGGTCGAGATCCCTGCACATCGTTGCAAGCGACGGCGTCGGCGAAGAAGAGCACACCGTCGATCTCGACCACGTCGTCGCTGGTGACCATGCCGTCGTCCAGTAACTTCTGGATGAACTCGGGATTGGCCTCGACTTCATAGCCGATCGCACCAGCCCAGAACCGGGCAGCTCGGTGGGGGTCGTCGCAGTCGAAGACGACCTGCATGTTTCCGGAAAAGGCCGGGGGAGTGGACGCATTGTCGCTCATCGGAACAGATCCTCCTGTGGGTCGCGCACGATGTCGTCGACGACCGAGCCGGGTCCGAACCAGGCCGGATCGACGCCTCGAATGATGGCAACGGCGATGCCGTTCGACTTACCTCGGACGAGTTCGGCAGCTCCCGCGAGCTCGTCGACGATGCACACCTCGGTCACCTGCAACTCGCGGCCGACGGCGTCGTCTGTGCCTCGCAAGTCGAGGATGGGCATGATGCCCGCGCACCCGAGGGCCACATCGGTGAGACCTCGGCGCCACGGGCGTCCGAACGTGTCGGCCACCACGATGCCTACATCAACACCGACCCGGCCCGCGATGGCGTCGCGTAGGCGGCGCGCTGAACGATCAGAGTCGTCTGGCAGTAGTACGGCGGTGTCGGATGCGACGTTCGATCTGTCGATGCCGGCGCTGGCGCACACGAATCCGTGCTTGGTCTGCGAGATGATCAGGTCACCTCGGCGGCGAACGACACGGACCGACTCCTCGAGCACGATTGGCTTGTGGGCCTGCGGGTCGGAGGGGTCGACCTTCACGAGCTTGTTCTCGGCCTTCGACACGACCTTCTGGCTGACAACAAGCACATCGTGATCGAGCAGGCCGATCGGCGGTTCTGCCGGTGCGGTGCAGGCGCTGATGATCTGCCCGGCGAGGTCGTCACCGGGTGAGATTTCAGGGAGTCCAGGCACGGGGATGATCTCGAGCCGGCGCAAGTTGGCGTCCATGTTCGAACCGTAGCCGGATGCGATAGACCGGACGTCATGACTGGAACCGTCGCCGCCTTGCACCAAAGCGACCATCACTCGTTCTCGAAGTATGCGACCGACACGGTCGAGCTGATTGCCGGCGTCGGCGTCGCAGGCGATGCGCACGCCGGGGCCCAGGTGAAGCACCGCTCTCGGGTGGCCGTCGACCCCACACAACCCAATCTGCGCCAGGTGCACTTCATCCATCAGGAGCTCTTCGAAGACGTCGCAGCGCAAGGGCACGATGTGTCGCCCGGTGATTTGGGTGAGAACGTCACCACCACCGGTCTCGATCTGCTTGGGCTGCCGGTTGGGGCCACGCTGAGCATCGGTAGCGATGCCATTGTCGTCATCACCGGCCTGCGAAATCCCTGCGGCCAGATCGACAACTTTCAGGAAGGCTTGCTGAAGAAGGTTCGGCCTGTTGACGACGATGGCAACGTCACCAAGCTCGCGGGCGTGATGGGCATGGTGGTTCGCAGCGGCTCGGTCGCTGTTGGCGATGCGATCTCGGTTGGCCTGCCAGCGGGCACACACCACCCATTGCTGCGAGTCTAGGACCGCCAGCTAGCTCAGGGTGGTCTCGGCCAGTGCCCTGGTGATGTCGGGGGACGACATGATGGTGTTGGTCACGACGGCCTTGAGGCCGAGGGCTTCGATAGCGGCTGCATGATCGGCGTCGACATCGTCGATCACGACCGTGCCAACAACGTCGGCGTACCACTCGGCGACGCCGACGACCGACGCTTCACGTCCGAGCTCAACCAACAGGCGGTCGGCTGGGCCCTTCAGCGCCTTGCCACCAACGATGGGGGAGACCACAACCACGTCTTCACGTCGTCGTTCGAGAAGCTCGCGGATGCCGGGCACGGCAAGCACCGGGTCGATCGAGACTGCCGGGTTCGACGGAGCAACCACGATGCGGTCTGCATTCTCCAACGCCTCAACAACACCGGGTGCCGGAGTTGTCGACTCTGCACCGTCGAATCGCACGGCCGACACCGGGATCGAGTGCTGGTGGCCGACGAAGTACTCCTGAAAGGTGATCTCGCCGTGGTCTGGCGTTGTCACCATGGTGCGAAGACGATCATTGGTCACCGGCAGCAAGCGAAGGTCAAGCCCCCAGGTCTTCGCAATCTGGGCTGTGACTTGGTCGAGGCTCGCCCCAGCAAGGATGGCCTGGGTGCGAAACAGGTGCGTGCCAAGGTCGCGATCGCCAAGGCTGAACCAGTCGAGATCCCATGCGCTGTCGTCAGCGCTCTCACCACCAGAAACGGTCTCGCTGTAGCGGGCGATCATCTCCATGGCCTGCCACGTTTCGCCTTCGAGTCCCCACCCGCGCTCGGCGCTCACGGCTTCGGCAAGCGTGTAGACGATCGTGTCGAGGTCGGGCGAGATGTGCAGCCCGTGCAGCACCATGTCGTCGCCAACATTGGCAATGGCCGTCAAACGGTCTGGTTCGACCAGACCAACAAACCCACGAAGCAGGCGAGCCGCGCCAACGCCCCCGCACACAACGGCGACGTTCATCTCAGACATAGCGGGCCCCTCGCTCAACGTTCGAACTTTGCGTAACGAGTTAGGCGAGTGAGCGTTGTTGGCGGGCGACGTAGTCGAGGTCGCCTTCGACCATCATGGTGACGAGTTCGGGGAATGGGGTTTGGGGTTCCCAGTTGAGTTGGGTTTTGGCTTTGGCGGCGTCGCCGATGAGGAGGTCGACTTCGGCGGGGCGCATGAAGCGTTCGTCTTGGACGACGTGGTCTTGCCAGTTGAGGCCGACGTGGCTGAAGGCGATTTCGCAGAACTCTTGGACGGAGTGGGTTTCGCCAGTGCAGACGACGTAGTCGTCTGGTTGGTCTTGTTGGAGCATGAGCCACATGGCTTCGACGTAGTCGCCGGCGAAGCCCCAGTCGCGTTGGGGGTGGAGGTCGCCGAGGCGGAGTTCGTTGGTGAGTCCGAGTTTGATGCGGGCGACGTGGTTGGTGATTTTGCGGGTGACAAATTCGAGGCCGCGTCGTGGTGATTCGTGGTTGAACAAGATGCCGCTTGAGGCGTGCATGTTGTAGGACTCGCGGTAGTTGATGGTGATCCAGTGGCCGTAGACCTTGGCGACGCCGTAGGGGCTGCGGGGGTGGAATGGGGTCATTTCGGTTTGGGGGACTTCGCGTACCTTGCCGAACATTTCGGATGAGGAGGCTTGGTAGAAGCGGGCGTCTGGTGCGGAGTTTCTGACGGCGTTGAGGATGCGGGTGACGCCCAGGGCGGTGGTGTCGCCGGTGAGGACGGCTTGTTGGAAGCTGGTTTGGACGAAGGATTGGGCGGCGAGGTTGTAGACCTCGTCTGGTTTGACCTGGCGGAACAGTTCGTTGAGTGAGCTTTCGTCGAGGAGGTCGCCTTGGACGATGTTGATGTCGTCTTGGATGTGGGCGATGCGTTCGAAGTTGACGGTGCTGGTACGGCGGACCATGCCGTGCACTTCGTAGCCCTTTTCGAGGAGGAGTTCGGCGAGGTAGGAGCCGTCTTGGCCGGTGAGGCCGGTGATGAGCGCGGTCTTGGTCATGATGATGTGCTTTCGGTTGAGACGAGGTTCTGTCGAGCAGACTCAAGAACGTCGCGAAGCGATTCTGACAGTGTGATCGCTGGCTCCCAGCCGGTGTGGGACGTCAGCTTGTCGTGGTTTCCTTGCAGGACGGGAAGGTCGATCGGCCGCAGAAATTCGGGATTGATCTCGGTGGAGATCTCAACCGTTGACTGCTCGATCAGGGTGGTAAGAACGTCGGCCATGGCGACGGCGTTGCCAGAACAGATGTTGTAGGTCTCGCCTGGCGTGCCCTTCTCGGCCAGCAGGCGATAGGCGGTCACAACATCTCGCACGTCGTTGAGATCGCGCCGCGGGCTCAGGTCGCCGTGGCTGACCACGCCGCCGCCCTCTGCCTCGCAGGTGGCAATTCGATCGGCGAATGCGGCGGTGACGAATCTGGTCGACTGTCCGGGCCCGATGTGGTTGAACGGGCGGGCGATGATGACCTCGAGATCCCAGCCGCGGTGATATTGCGATGCGATGGCCTCCGCGGCCAGCTTCGAGGCTGCGTATGGCGTCGTTGGCCGACTTGGCGAACTCTCGCTCAGCGGCAGTTCGTCTTCCGTCACGATGCCGTAGACATCGGAGCTGCTGACGACCACCACTCGCTGCACGTCGTTTTGCCGAGCGGCGTCGAGCACAGACAACGTGCCCTCCGCATTCACTCTGAGCGTGGTGGACGGATCATTCCACGAGCCGCCAACGTCGCTCCATCCCGCCAGGTGATACACGACCTGCGGCTTCTCGCTTGCGAACAAGTCGATCCAGCCCTTGGCATCAAGCAAGTCGGGCCCATCGCTGCGATCGGAGCCAGACACGGTGTCGCCACATGCCTCAAGATGGCGCCGCAGATACGGCCCAACAAAGCCGTCGGCACCGGTGATAAAGGCATGGGTCACCACCGGGATGGTATCTGGGTAACCATCCTTGGGTGAATCCGTTCGGCGTCCCCCGGGAGTAACCTCGTAGGCCCGTGACAGAGCCTCCGGCAGACCTCTCCGAAGCGCCGGCACGTCCCTCTGATAGCGGGGACGAGCCGCTGCAATCCGGCCCCGAGCAGGGAACGGATTCGGTTGTCGACGCTCCAACCACGGCCGTCACGCCAGACAACCAAGGTCCAGAAGGTGGCCCTCCTGCTGTCGTAGCTGTGATCGTGGCCGAAAACCCCGGTTCGGACTTCGAAGAGACGCTCGCGTCGTTTGCAGCCCAGGACTACGCAAACATGTCGGTGCTGGTCATCGACATGGCGAGCGAGAAGCCGCTCGCCGATCGCGTTGCGCCCGAGTTGCCAGATGCCTTCATCCACCGGATGACCGGCTCACCTCAGTTCACCTCCGCGGCAAACCAGGCCATGACGCTCGTGTCTGGCGCGTCGTTCCTGCTTCTCTGCACAGACGACATCACGATCGAACCCAACTGCGTATCGGCCATGGTCGACGAGGTCTACCGGTCAAACGCGGCGGTTGTCACGCCAAAGATGGTTCGATGGAACGACCCTCGCCGGCTCTCGGCCATCGGCCGAGGTTCTGACCGTTTCGGCGTGCAAGTCGACCTTGTCGATCCAGACGAGTTCGACCAAGACCAATACGACCGAGTCCGTGACGTCTTCGTGGCACCAAGTGGCGCCACGCTGATTCGAGCCGACCTGTTCAACGAACTTGGTGGCTACGACACCGGGCTCAGCTTCATCAACGCCGACCTCGACTTGTGCTGGCGAGCCCACAGTGCGGGCGCCCGAGTAATCGCGGTGCCCAACGCCAAGATCCGGGCGAAGGAATCGCACCCTCTCGAAGGTGACGAGAACGATCATCGCCGTGAGCGGGGCCGCAGCCGGTTCCGTACCGTTCTGGTGAACGCCAGCACGTTTTCGCTCATCCGCACCGTGCCGTTTGCGGTGCTGCTGCTGCTCATCGAGGGCATCTACTCGCTCATCGCGGGGCGAAGCCGTCAGGCCTTTGCCGCCTTTGGATCCCTCTCGTCGACCATCACCGACCTTGGCGACATTCGAGCTCGACGGCGTCAGCTTGCCGAGGTCAGAAAGGTCTCCGACCGAGAGGTATCTGCGCTACAAGTTGGTGGCTCGGCCCGGCTCTCCGGGTTTTTCCGAGGCCAATTCGGCGCTGGCCAAGACCGTCTTGCCGGTGTTGTCGGCTCGATGCGATCGTCGCTGTCAGGCGATGGTCAGGAAGCAAACCGAAACGGTGCGCTCATCGGCATCGTCGTCGCATTCTTCCTGATCTTTGGCAGCCGCCATCTGATTACACGCGGCACCATCCAAGTCGGTCAGTTTCCCGACCTGCCATCCACCTCGATGCTGCTCGGTGAGTGGTTTGGGGGGTGGCGGGGCGCCAACACCGGTGCGCCTGGTAACCCACCATCGGCCCTGCTGGCCCTTGGTCTTGGCAAGCTGGCGTTCTTCTGGGGCGACGGCTTGTACGACCTCGTCCTCGCCATTGGCCCGCTGTTCCTCGGAGCACTCGGCGCGTGGCGCTTGGTCCGCCCCTTCGGCAGCTTCCGAGCAAGCGCGGTAGCCACCGTTGCCTATGCCGCGAACCCGCTGCCTGTCGTTGCCATGAGCGCCGGTCGGTGGGATGCCTTGGTGATCTGGGCCGTCGCCCCGAGCCTTATCGGATCGTTGTTGCGCGTGCAAGGGTTGGCCCCCTTCGGTCGCACGGGGGGCGAGCGTGGCCCTGGCGTCGCCGACCGCGACGTGCCCATCAGACTGCTGCGTTTCGGCTTGCTCGTCGGTGCGGTCACCACGTTTGTGCCCGTCGCCGGTCTGCTCGCCTCGTTCATCGCTCTGCTGCTTGTGGCTGCGGCGATCCTGGTGGCCCGCCCCGCCGGTGTTGTTCGGCTGTTGGCCGCCGCAGGCGTTGGCATCGTCGCCCCCATCGCCCTTCACGGACCATGGGCCTTCGATGTGATCGACCGCTTCTCGTGGGAGTGGTTGGTTGGCCCCACCTCGCCAGAGGCGACCTTCGATTCACTTGCCGATCTCGTGCGGTTCGCCCCTGGCCGGTTCGGTGCCAGCCTGCTCACGCTCGGTCTGCTGGTTGCTGCTGCCGCAGCGCTGGCGATCGCTCGTGGACCTCGCTTCGACAACGCTGCTGCCGGCTGGGTCGTCGCACTCGGCATGTGGGCCGTTCCGTGGATCGACCGTCGTGAGTTGCTGTCGATTCCATTGCCAGCAGCCGACATCATGTTGGCGCCCGCCGCCGCCGGTTTGGCCCTCGCTGCCGGACTCACGATGCGCGCCATCGAAACCGACGTCACGGCCAAACCGCGCTTTGGCTGGCGTCAGATCACCGCATTCGTGTCGATCGTGGCGATCAGCGTTGGCGGGCTCGGGGGAGTGCGAAGCTCGCTCGACGGCCGCTGGAACATGCCAACGCAGAGCTACGGCGACTTCACCGAACTGCTCGCCGATGGCGTGCTCACTCGTAGCGACGAACGAGGACCGGTGCGCGTGCTGTGGTTGGCCCATCCGTCTGTCGCTCCGGCCGACACGATCACCACCGACCTCGGCACCCACTTCTTCATCAGCGAGGGAAGTCGTCCGCTCGCGTCGAGCCGATGGGCTGTCGGGCCACGTGGGTTCGACACGCAGATCAGCCAGCGACTCGATTTAGCTGCTGCCGGTGAAACCAACCATCTCGGCACGCTGCTCGCGGCCTACGGCATCGATCTGGTGATTGTCATGGATCGCTTGGCCCCCGCTCCCTATGTCGGCCCCGAGTTTTCGCCGGACGAGGACCCATCGGTCGGGGTTGTCCGCGTTCTGCCAAACCAGCTCGACCTTGAGCGAGTCACGGGTGCGCTCAACCTCAAGGTCTATCGGAACTCGGTGTCGTCAGGTCCGGCTGTTTCTGGCGTCGAGATCGGCGATGTGCCGAGCGATCCGCTCACCGAGCTGGGCCTCGATTTCAACGCTATTCAGCGTGTCAACCTCACTCAAACGGGTGCCGGTAGCTGGGAAGGCTTCAACGACGCAGGCGACGTGATCCGCCTTGCGGTGCCAGGCGACAACTGGAGGGTGAGTGACTCGGCAGGCGAACGAGACGGCGACCTGTCTGGCGCCAACGGGATGTTGGCCGTTGAGAGCGACAACTTCGATGACGTCTACACACTGTCGTACCAAACACCGCTGGTGCGTTGGCTCGCCATTGCCGGTCAGCTCGCACTGATTGCGCTTGGCGTACTGCTCAGCCAGGCCCGCCGTGACCACGACACCGACCTAGTCGACGAGGTTGCGTCATGATTCGTTGGTCAACCATTGCCGTCATCGTTGGCTTGCTGCTCGCCGGCGTTGCCTATGACCGGGTCGACACCGCGCCCGGTCTTCCAGAACCAACCGAAGCGGCGGCTCGTATCACTCCCCAGCTGGTCAATCCGCCTCGACTGTCGTCGTCGTGGTACTGCCCGGTCGGCACCACCGTTCGTGGTGGCTTCGCAACCCACCGAGTGGCCGTATCGAACGTCGGCACCACACCAACGCTTGTCACCCTCGACACGCTGACCGACAACGGGGCTGGCCCTGGGCTGCGTTTTGAGCTCGGCCCAATGTCGACCGAGTTCATCGACGTGCGATCGCTCATCGGCGCCACCATCGACGACGACGACAACCCCGACACAGAAGAAGTACCAAACACGTTGGGGCTCGCCGTTGGCGTCGCCGTCGAGTTTGTCGGTGGCGAAGGTGTTGTTGGACACCAAGTCATCACGGCCCAAGGCGTGGCTGAAGGTCCGTGCAGCTCTGAAGCCTCGAATCAGTGGTACTTCGCATCTGGTTCGACGACTCGAGACGCCAAGGACTACATCGTGTTGCTGAACCCGTCGCTCGACGACGTGGTCTTCCAAGCTGAGTTTCAGATCGACGGCCGCACCCGGGCCCCTGGCGATCTGAAGGCTGGCGTTGTGCCGGCCCGGTCGGTTCGGGTGATTGACGTCGGCGACTTCGTGGCCCGCGAAGAGCTCATTGCCGCCACCATCACCACCGTCGATGGTCTGTTGGTGGCAGAACGACTACAGACGTTCGACGGTCAGCTGGGTCCACTCGGAGCATCACTGCAGCTAGGCGTGATCGACCCTGCCACCGAATGGTCATTCCCTGCAGGTCGCGTCACCGCCGACGGAGACAGCGTCATCGTGGTGAGCAACCCCGGTGAGGAAATCGTCGAGGTCGACATCTTGCTCGACCCGCTCGATCCCACTGATCGACAGTTCTTTGGACTCGTGGCTATTCCGCTCACGGTGAACCCCGGACGGTCGGCGCAGTACGACCTGGCTGACCTGGCAGTGCAGGTCGGCATTCCGCTGCCGTACGAACTGGGCGTGCGGGTCACCTCGGTCAACGAGCAGCCGTTCGTCGCCGAACGCTGGCAGCTGGTTCCCGGCATTGATCGGACGCTGATCGGTGCCGGTGGTGAAGACGCCCGCATCCTTCCTCAGCAAGATGGCGACGACACAGAGATTCCGGTTGAAGAGGGTGAAGAACCGCTCGAGACAGACGTGGTCTATCAACAGCCGACACCAACGAAGGGTACGGCCACGAGCCGTGGCTCTGAGCTCCCGGCAACTCGCTGGGTCGTGCCGTGGGTCAGCCTGAGTCCTGATGCCGGAACCGTCATCGTCGTCACCGGAGCCGGAGGCGATGACGTCGCCCAAGTCGAAGCTCGCCTGATGCTCGGCGGCACAATGCAGACCCCGGTTCGAGGAGTTGTGGCTCCCGACGGTCGCACGATCATCGTGCTCCCGGGTGCTGTTGAAGGTGCTCCCGTCGTGATCACTTCCGATCAGCCGATCTGGGTCGAGGCGCAGGTGTCGGTCGTCGACGAGCGCTTCGACGTCGTGCCGGCCATCCCCACTCGAGAGCGATAACTGATGGAGAGGCTGATCGTGCTGGCGGTGCTCACCGCGGTGGCGGTTGGCGTTGCGCTGCTGTTGCAGCGTCGTCGTCCCGATCCGCCTTCGGCCCCGTCATACCGGGCACCCACGCAGGTTGATCGGGCGGACTTCGAGGGGTCGCCCGACCACCCGATCATCACCGTGTTCACCTCAGCCACCTGCTCGAGCTGTGCTGTTGCGCTTGAGAGCGCAAACAACGTGGTGGCGGGGCAGCGGGCCGCCGACGTTGGTCTGACCGTGCAAGACATCGAGGTCACTCGCGATGCCAAGCTGCACAGCCGCTATCGCATTGACGGTGTACCCACAACACTCATTGTCGACCGCGACGGTGTTGTGCAGAAGACGTTCTTTGGGCCAACGACGCCCGAAGAACTCGAGACGGTCTTGTTTGGTGAGTCAGATCCAGCGCCCGACGGAGCTGGCTCTGACGGTGACCCGGACTAGCTGAGTTCGCCAGGGTTGTCGGCAACGCGTGGTGCGTGCATCGACTGCTGCTGCACCGACGGCTGAGGAGCCGGTGGCATGGCGCTGTCTGGTGGTGTGCCAGCCAGCTCAATCAACCGATTGACCTCAGCACCGCTCACGGTCTCCTTCTCGAGGAGATTCCGAGCGATCAGGTCGAGCGCATGACGATGCTCGACGAGCAGAGCCATACAGCGGTCTTCCATGTCGCTGAGGATCCGGTGTGTCTCTTCGTCGATCAGGCTGGCCGTCTCATCTGAGAAGTCTTTCTGTCCCATCATGTCGTCGCCGAGGAAGACAGGGCCGCTACTTGAGAACGACATAGGACCGATGCGATCGGACATGCCCCACTCGGTGACCATGCGACGGGCGATGTTGGTGGCCTGCTGGAGGTCGTTGGCGGCGCCGGATGACACGACGTCGAAGATGAGCTTCTCGGCGTTACGTCCACCGAGGGCCATGATGATCATGTTCTCGGCGTGCGTCTTGCGCATGCTGTGACGGTCTTCTTCAGGAAGCGTCATCGTGACGCCGAGCGCCATACCGGTTGGGATGATGGTGACCTTGTGCAGTGGGTCGTAGCCCGGCAGCACAGCGGCACAGAGAGCGTGGCCGCCCTCGTGGTAGGCCGTCATCTCGCGCTCTTCGTCGTTCATCACGAGCGAATCACGCTTGACGCCCATGATCACACGGTCGCGAGCCTGATCGAAGTGGATGGCGCCGATCTTCTTGGCACCGGCGCGCACGGCGAACAGGGCCGCTTCGTTCACGAGGTTGGCCAAGTCGGCACCGCTCATGCCAGGTGTGCCACGAGCGATCACTTCAACGTCGACGTCTGCGTCGATCTTTTTGTGCTTCATGTGCACCGAGAGAATCTCGCGGCGATCGGCGAGTTCTGGCAGCGGCACAACAACCTGGCGGTCGAAGCGGCCAGGGCGGAGAAGGGCAGGGTCGAGAATGTCTGGCCGGTTGGTGGCCGCGATCATCACGATGCCTTCAGTGGCTTCGAAGCCGTCCATCTCGGCGAGCATCTGGTTGAGGGTCTGCTCACGCTCGTCGTGACCGCCGCCGAGGCCAGCGCCACGCTTACGGCCGATGGAGTCGATCTCGTCGATGAAGATGATGGCTCGGCCCATCTTGCGGGCCTCTTGGAACAGGTCGCGGACACGGCTGGCGCCGACACCGACGAACATCTCCATGAAGTCAGAACCTGTGACCGACAGGAACGGCACACCGGCTTCGCCTGCGACGGCTCGGGCGATGAGGGTCTTACCGGTTCCGGGAGGACCAACCAGCAGCACACCCTTGGGGATGCGAGCGCCGATCTCGGCGAACTTTGAGGTGTCGCGGAGGAAGTCGATGACCTCGGTGACTTCCTTCTTCACGTTGGTGTAGCCAGCAACGTCGTCGAAGGTGGTGCCGGGACGCTCGCTTGAGTAGGTCTTGGCCTTGCTGCGGCCGATCGACATGATGCCGCCCATTTGCGACTGCTGACGCTTGGCCATCCACCAGAAGAAACCGATCACGATCATGAACGGCAGGAAGATCGGAAGCAGGCTCAGCAGGAAGTTGGGCTGCGGCGTCTTTGAGTCGATGTTGACGCCGGAATCGCGGAGCAGGCGGAGGTCGTCTTCAGGCCAGGTCGGAAGACCGGTGGTGGTGAAGGTCTCGTCGTTCTCGTAGGTGCCGGTGATCCGTGCGTTGGTGTTGTCGTATTCGATTTCTTTGACTTCACCGTTCTCGGCCTGCGCGAGGAACTCCGAGTAACTGATCTCGGTTGAGTTCTCGGTGCTGAACTGACTGGAGAGAAAGAGCAGCGAGATGAGGAGCAGCACGACGACCCAAGGGGACCATCGGGGCCAGCTCCCATCGGAGCGTCCAGGGAGTTTGGGATTGCGACCCTGCGGGGGCGGGGGTGGGGTCGAGCCGTTGTCAGCCATG
This sequence comes from uncultured Acidimicrobiales bacterium, assembly GCA_938009905.1. GTDB lineage: Bacteria > Actinomycetota > Acidimicrobiia > Acidimicrobiales > SZUA-35 > CALEWY01. The sequence goes on from CALLGK010000103.1 coordinate 43,503, forward strand.
TTCTCCAGCTTAGGTTGTGGGTCCGGCCTTCCCGTGGTCGCGAGGACCGGTCACATTTCTCATGTCGATTTTCGGTTCTTTTTCGATCCGATATGAGAGAAGCAGTGAGCTCTCACTCGCGACTGCTCTCATAGTGGAGATCGGAACTTCCTTGCTATTCCTGAGCGCTGCTCGCCAGGGCCAATAGCCTGCCCTCGATGCCTCACCCGCTGCTCGACGTGACCAAGGCCCCCAAGGTGCCGAGCCGTCCTGTGTCATGGGGGCTTGGCGATTCGGCGCTCTGGCTTGTGGCCGCCCAGATCGGTGCGGCGACGTGGTTCGCGGCCATCGTGGCTCTGTGGTTTGGCGGCGAGCGGCCAGATCCCATCCCGATCGGGGCCTTGTTTGGCGGTCAGCTCGGGCTTGTTCTCGCCTACGGCGTCGGCCCGACAATCACCTCAAAGATCCGGGGCGCAGGCCTGCGCGAGGACTACGGCGCTGTCCTTGGGCCCCGAGATATCGCCGGAGGCCTTCTTGGAGGAGTGGCGACCCAACTGCTGCTGATTCCGGCCCTCTATCTGGTGATCTTGCGGTTTGTCGATGCGGATCCGGGCGACGCGGCGGAAGAGCTCGTGAGCCGGGCCAACACGGCGTTCCTGAAATTCGTGCTGTTCGTGATGGTTGTGGTCGTAGCTCCGGCCATCGAAGAGCTGTTCTACCGGGGGCTGTTGCTCCGGTCGCTGCAACGACACGTCGGACCATGGCTGGCCATCGTGCTGAGCGCCGGGCTGTTTGCCATCGTGCACTTTCAGCTGATTCAGCTGCCTGGGCTATTCCTTTTCGGCCTCATTGCCGGCTTTCTTGCCGTACGTACCGGCCGGCTTGGGCTGGCCTGGATGTTCCATGTCGGTTTCAACTTCACCACCTTCCTGCTGCTGATTCTGTAGCCCGCGCCCCGGCCAGATCACCTTGTGATCGCCTCCTTGGCGGCCCTGAGTCGTTTGGATCAACTCCGTTCGTGATGCTCAGTCACTGAATGTGATCGCCGATGGAGACGCATCAAGAAGCCGGGACCGGCGGCCTCACGGGCGATTGAGGCCGTCGGAAACGGTGTTCTGGTTTGAAGACGGAGCCACTCGGGCATCCAGGGTGAAAGGGCTAACCATGGGACACGTCAAGGCAGAGACCTGCGAAAAGTGCACGACTGAACTCGTGACCATCACGATTCACGTGGATGGCAACGACCTCGAGATGCACTCGTGCACCACGTGCGACACCCGAAGCTGGAGCCATGCCGGTGAGCCTGTCGATCTTGCCTTTGCGTTGTCCGAGGTCGGACAGCACGCAGGTCGCCAGCGCTAGAACCCGCACTCGAGATCCCAAGAACGGACTAGCTGCCGCCGATTGGGTCTCTCGGAGTGGCACCATGAGCAGGTCATGTTGACCGACGGCACCCCTGGGCGTCCCCGCGCCGATCGAGCAGATGAGGTCACTCGTCAGCTCGACACTGTCGCGTCCGGAGACGATGCTGCGCCGGCCGACACCGATGTGCTGCCAGCAGTCGACGACCTAACGGGTGAAGCCAAGGCCTACACCGACCTTGAGACTGAGGACGAAGACCTCCAGGTTGACCACGACGTCGAAGAGGCGGCGCCGCGGCGAAGGTCACTCGAAGACCGGTTTGTCGAAGGTGTCCTCTGGGTCACCGGAAGCACCAAGGCGCACGCCAACGGCCTAAGCCCAGTCCAGCGCACCCAAACCCTGCTTGGCCTTGCGGTCGCTGCGATTGCCTCGATCTTTGTTTTTGTGCAGATGCGCCCTGATCTGCTGTTTCTCGACACCACGCCAACGGGCGGCGACATGGGCGCTCACGTGTGGGGCCCCGCCTACATGCGAGACAACCTGCTCGCGAACGGTCGACTTACCGGATGGACACCCGATTGGTACGCCGGCTTCCCCGCCTATCAGTACTACATGGTGATCCCGGCCCTCGCCGTGATTGCGCTCAACGCTGGCATCCACCCGATCATTGGCATCCCGCTCGGCCTCGCCGTGATTGGCTTCTCGATCGGTGCGGCTCGCAGCTTCCCGGCCTTCAAGGCCGCCATCATCTCAGCTGGTGTCCTCGGCGCCGTGCTGTTGGTCGGTACGCCGTACGGCATCGCCTTCAAGCTGGTCACGGTGCTCGGCCTCGTCACCTTCCCCCTTGCGGCGTGGGCGATGGGTCGCATGATGCGAGCCCCCGAACCGGTGCCGGCCTTCTTGGCCCTCGCCGCAGTGCTGTTTGTGTTCGACACGAACTTCTCGATCTACGGCGGCAACATCGCCTCGACGTTGGCCGGTGAGTTCGCCTTCTCCATCTCGCTAACGCTCACGTTTCTTGCCATCGGTGTGACCGCACGGGGTATGGACGGCAACAACTGGCGGGCCTCGTCAGCTGCGGTCATCGCCCTCGTTGCCCTGTGCCACATCATCCCGCTGTTCTTTGCCATCGCAGCGCTGTGTCTGCTCGTGCTGCTCGACGAGAAGCTGCCCCGGTCGTGGGCTCTCGCCGCCGGCATCACCTTTGCTTTGGCCCCGCTGACGCTGGCAGACGGCACCGGCACCCTCGTCCGGGTGGCCGCCGCTGGCGCCTTTGTTGTGGTGGTTGCGGCGATCATGATCGCCGAGCCTCGGGTGTGGGCTCGGGCCAAGTGGCTGCTGGTGACGGGTCCGATCGCCGCCCTGCTCTCTGCGTTCTGGCTGGTGCCCTTCTACCTGCGGTCTGACTTCTTCAACGACATGGGCTGGGAGCGCCTCAACGAGGTGCAAGATGCCCTGTTCACCACGCCAATGCAGGTGGCGCTCCCCGTCGCCGGCATCGGTGCGGTGATGTCGTTTGCGCTACGCGAGCGAACCGGAATGCTCTTCTCGATCCTCGCCTTGTCGTTCGCAGCTGCGATTGCAAACATGCCGCACGGCAAGCTCTGGAACGCCCGCCTGCTTCCGTTCTACTACCTCTCGGTCTACGTCTTGGCTGCGATCGCCTTGGCCCTTGTCGCCCGGTTCATCGCCGCCACCGTGTCAGAGCGGCTCGATGCACCGAGTCCGGCAACGATGGCCGCGGCCTGTGTTGTCGGCCTGCTGGCCACGCTCACCGCCGTTGGTCTGCCGCTGCGAGTCCTGCCCGGCGCCGATCGAAGCGATGGCGGCTACACCTGGTTTGGCATCGAGTCGAACGCCCGCAGTTTCGTGCCCAGTTGGGTGTCGTGGAACTACTCGGGCTACGAGCGCACCAACGCCTACCGGGAGTACCGGGGCGTCGTCAGCGCCATGACCGACGTCGGCAACGAGGTCGGCTGTGGTCGGGCGATGTGGGAGTACAACCGAGAGATCGACAGCTACGGCACGCCGATGGCGCTCATGCTGTTGCCGCACTGGACCGACGGCTGCATCGGCTCGATGGAAGGCCTCTACTTCGAGTCGTCTGCCTCGACGCCATTCCACTTCCTCAACCAGTCGACGCTCTCTGAAGAACCGTCGAGAGCCCAGCGTCAGCTGCCGTATCTCGGGTTCAACATGGACATCGGCGTTGCGCAGCTTCAAACCGTCGGCGTGCGCTACTACATGGCCCAAACCGACACCGCCATCGAGGCCGCCCTCGAGCACCCTGATCTTCGACAGGTGGCGGTCGCCGAGCCGTTCACCATCTTTGAGGTGGCCGACAGCGATCTGGTGGTTGGGCTCGATACCGAACCCATCGTGGCTGAGGGGCTTACCGAAGAACAAGCAGGCGAGCTGGCGAGCCGCTTTGAGTCCGGTTGGATCAGCCAGGCGCTCACCTTTTACAACAACCCGGAGGGCTACGCCGCCCTGCCAGCTGAAGACGGGCCAGCCGCGTGGCCTCGGGTATCGACGCAGCTCACCACCGATGGCACGCCGATCGACCCGGTCACGGTGAGCGACGTCGTGATCGAAAACGATCGGGTGTCGTTCAGCGTCGACGAGATCGGCAAACCGGTCTACGTGAAGATCTCGTACTTCCCCAACTGGAAGGCGACCGGTGCCGACGGACCGTACCGAGCTGGTCCAAACCTGATGGTGGTCATCCCCACCGACAACAACGTTGAGCTCAACTACGGCTACACGGGGCCCGACTATCTGGGCTACGCCCTCACGTTCGCAGCCCTGCTATCGCTCATCGGTCTTGCGCTTGCTGACTGGCGACGTCGAACCCTCGCGGCCAGTGGCGGCCCCCACGTCGCGGACGACGATGCTGCTGCTTACAACGAGGTTATAGCCGCCGACGAAGATCACATGGTCGAAGTCGGTGTCGGTGCGAACGATCCAACCGATGTTGAAACCTTGGCCCAGGTCAAGGATCAGGAGCTGTGAGAAGCAGACTCCGTCTGTTTGCGCTGGTTGGCCTCCTCGCCACCGCCATCGATCTCGGGCTGTTTGTTGTGCTCGTCGATCGCTTTCGCGACGGCGCCTCGGTCACGACGCTGAGCGCACCTCGGCTTGCGCTAGCGAACCTGATTGCCCTCGTCGCCGCCGCCATTGCGTCCTACGGCCTTAACCGGCTCATCACCTTTCGAGGAAACCCCGATGCCCGCTGGGTCCGCAGCCCGGCATCGTTCGCGGCAACCGCCATCATCGGCGGAGCGATCGACATCTGCGTCACGGTGGTGCTCGTCGCCGTCGGCCTTGATGCGTTTGGTGGTCGCGGAACCGTCGCCAAAGTTATTGGCGTTGGCCTCGCAATGATCGTGCGCTGGATTGCGTATCGCTGGGTCTTGTTCACCGAGGTCAGGCGAGATCTCGGACTGCGACGAGCCAGGGTTGATCCGCCAGGCGATGCTCGACTCACTGTTGTGGTGCCGGCCTACAAGGCCGTTGGCGAAATCGGCGACACCGTCAGATCGCTACGAGAAACACTCGAACCGATTGTTGGTAGCGACGAGCTCGAAGTGCTTGTTGTCGACGATGGCAGCGGCGACGAGACGGGGGCGGAAGCCCTTGAGGCCGGCGCCCGGCTCGTGACCCAGCCGCAAAACCGAGGCAAGGGTGCCGCCGTTCGAACCGGCGTGCTGGCAGCTCGCGGTCGATCCATCGTGTTCACAGACGCCGACCTGTCCTATGAACCAGCCCACGTCGTGACGATGCTCGAAGAGATCGAAGACGGCTGGGACGTCGTGGTTGGCAGCCGCCGACACGAAGAAACAACCACCTTGGTCAAGGCCCGCGCCATCCGCGAGCTCGGTGGCCGCATGATCAACTGGCTTACCCACCTCGTGTTGCTTGGCCACTTTCGCGACACCCAATGTGGCATCAAAGGGTTCCGCAGCGACATCGGGAAGGTCATCTTCGAACGCACCACGATCGACGGATTCGCCTTCGACGTCGAGATCTATCTCATTGCCGAGCAAGACCACATGTCGCTCAAGGAAATTCCTGTCTCGGTCGAGAATCGCCAGGTGTCATCTGTCCGAATCGTGGCCGACACCGCCCTGCTCTTTCGTGATCTCGTTCGCATCCGCCGTATGGCTGGGTGGGGTCGCTATCGCCCGAGCCCTGATCAGCTCGTCGTGATCCGCGGGCTCGATGACATCGGAATCGAAGCTGAACAACGGGCTCGTCACCGGCCTGTGTAGGCCAGCGAACTCGCCTGAAACCTGATGCTTGCCAGCATCTTCTCCCCCTAAAGCAAAACCCCAGAGAGGTAGTCTGTCGCTGATGAAAGATCTCGACGCCATCGTCAAGGCCTATGACATTCGGGGCCTGTACCCCGAACAACTAGACGCATCGACCTGTGAGGCCCTCGGTGTCGGTTTCGGGGCCTACATCCGAGGTGCAGAGCCCGACACCACCAGTGTTGCGATCGCTCGCGACATGCGGCCGTCGGGGCCAGAACTCGTCGCGGCCTTCGCGGCCGGTGTGATGAGCCAGGGCCTCAACGTGCTCGACATCGGTATGGGCTCAACCGACATGATCTACTTCGCCTCAGGCTCACTCGATGTGCCAGGAGCGATGTTTACCGCCTCGCACAACCCTGCGGGCTACAACGGCATCAAGCTGTGCCGCAGTGGCGCTGCGCCCATTGGCGAAGACTCCGGGTTGGCAGACATCAAGCGTGTCGCCACCGAGTGGTCGCAAGGCTCCGTTGCTAACGCCGACACGCCTGGCACGTTGACCAACGTTCCTGAGAGCGGCCCAGACAGCATGCTCGAGAAGTTCGCCGTGCATGTGCGCAACTTCGTTGACGTGTCTGCGCTGCGCCCGCTCAAGGTGGTGGCCGACACGGCCAACGGCATGGGTGGCCTCGTTGTGCCCAAGATCTTCGAGGGTCTGCCGTTCGACCTCGAGGTCATGTACCCCGAGCTCGATGGCACGTTCCCCAATCACGAGGCCAACCCCATCCAGCCCGAGAACCTTGTTGACCTTCAGGCTCGCGTGCTCGAGGTTGGCGCCGACATCGGTCTTGCCTTTGACGGCGACGCCGACCGTGTGTTCCTCGTCGACGAGCGAGCCGAGCCCGTGTCCGGTTCGCTCACCACCGCGCTGCTGGCGAAAGCCACGCTCGAGAAGGACCCGGGCGCCACGATCATCTACAACCTGATTTGTTCGAAGGTCGTGCCCGAGGTTGTCGCCGAAGGTGGCGGACAGAGCATTCGCTCACGCGTCGGTCACTCGTTCATCAAGCAGATCATGGCGGAAACGGGCGCTGCGTTTGGCGGCGAGCACTCCGCTCACTACTACTTCCGAGACAACTGGCGAGCCGACTCGGGCATCATTGCCTCGATGCTGATCTTGGCCGAGCTGTCGGCAGCCGGTGGCACGCTCTCTGAGCTGTTGGCTCCGCTCGATCGCTATGCGGCGTCTGGCGAAATCAATACCCGTGTCGACGACGCACAAGCTGTGATCGAAAAGGTGGCGACGCACTTTGCTGACTTCGAGGTCGATCGCCTCGACGGGCTCACCGTCGACGCAGGGGAGTGGTGGTTCAACCTTCGGGCATCCAATACCGAGCCACTGCTGCGTCTCAACCTTGAAGCTCCCGATGCCGACGCCGTTGCTGCCCGAGTGGCAGAAGTTCAAGCCGTGATGACGGGCGATTGATCAACAATGGAGCGTCTTGAGGGTCGTGTGCAGCCCTATCCATGGGGCGACACGACCACGCTCGCCAACTTGCTTGGCCGAGCACCAACCGGCGAGCCTCAAGCCGAGCTCTGGATGGGGGCTCATGACCGAGCCCCGAGCCGGGTCGTGTCTTCCGGGGAACGCGACGGCAACCAGACGCTTGCTGCGCTGATCGAATCCGACCCCGAACATCATCTGGGTGCCGACCTCGCGAATCGATACGGCCAACTGCCCTACCTGTTCAAGGTGCTGGCGATCGGTCAACACCTGAGCGTTCAGGTCCACCCGACCCTCGAACAGGCGAAGGTCGGGTTTGCCCGTGAGAACGACGCCGGCATCGACATTGCGGCGCCGCATCGTACGTATCGCGACGCCAACCACAAGCCAGAGCTCATCGTGGCGCTCACCCGGCTTGAGGCGCTCTGTGGGTTCCGCGATCTTGCACAAACCCGAGAGTTCATCTCTGAGCTCAACGCCGAGCGGTCGGATGTCGACGAGCTCGTTGAACTCGGTCGCCGCATCAACGGCGACGGCAGCCCCTCAAAGGTGCTGGCCGACACGGTCGGCTGGTTGCTCGGACTCGATGCTGAGGCCGCCCGTTCGCTTGTCGGCAGCCTCCGTCGATCGCTCGACCATGTGCAGACATCCGTCGAATTCGTCGGAGCCGCCAGCGCGATCATGCATCTGGCGGCAGCCGCGCCAGACGATCCGGGCGTCGCGGTCGGCCTGTTGTTGAACCACGTCGTGCTCGAACCGGGCGAAGGATTCTTCATGGCCGCCGGCAACCTTCACGCCTACATCCACGGTGTTGGTGTTGAGCTGATGGCCAACTCAGACAATGTGGTGCGAGGTGGGCTGACGCCCAAACACGTCGCGATCCACGAGCTGATGCAGGTCTGCTCATTCGAACCAGAAGATGCACCGGTCCAAACGTGTGACAGTGCACTTCACACCTACCGCAGTCCGGTCGACGAGTTCGCCCTTACCCGTGTTGTGTTCGATGGTGACCCGGTGCAGATCGACCGCGCTGGCCCTCGCATCGTGTTGATGACCGAAGGCTTCGCCACGCTCCAAACCGCGACCGACAGCGACCGAGTGGAACGCGGTGCGATCAGCTTTGTGAGCGACGCCGATGGGCCACTCACCGTGACCGGACACGGCGTGGCCTGGATCGCCGGACCAGGGTGAGTTCAACCAGGTTCCGCCTGGCGTGTGGCGCCGCGATCGGAGCGATCGCCGCGTTTGTCACCTACGGCGCCGACTTCCTCAGCGGTGACGCAGCAATCTGGCAATCGCTTGGCGGCGATGCGGGCATTGGCCTTGCTGGCTTTCGTGCGTTCCTCGCCGAGCCCTGGTCGTTCCCGCTGCTGCACGTCGATTCGCTCGATGCGCCAGACGGCATCGTCATCGTGTTCACCGACAGTCTTTCGCTCTGGGCCCTGATCGCGAAGACGCTCCGATTCGTCGGGCTCAGCGCCGAGCAGTGGTTTGCGCTCTGGTACCTCACGATCTTCAGCCTGCAGGGCTTGGCCGCAGTCGCTGCGGTTCGATCGTTTGGCGTGCGCTCGGCGCCCATTGAGATGAGCGTGGCCGCCATCGCAGTGTCTGCACCGATCATGATGCTGCGCACCTGGCACCCCGGGCTGGCGGCCCAGTTCACCTTGCTGCTGGCGTGGGCGGTCGTTGGATCGCTGCACGTTGGCGCGGCCGACGAACGCGCTTCGACGCGCCGCCGAACGTTGTTGTGGGCGACGGTGCTGGCCGTGGCCACGCTGCTCATCCATCCGTACCTCTTCGTTGGCGTGCTCGCCATCGTTGGTGGCGGGGCGCTTGGTCTCGTGGCCCGAGGCGAACTCTCGTTCACGCGATTCGGACTGTGGGCTGGTGGATCAGCGTTGCCCGTGTTGTTCGCCGGTTTCGTGACCGGACTGCTCGGCTCATCCGTTGATGCCGCCCCCGGCTACGGCCTGTATGGCACGTACGTGTTTGGCCCGGTGTGGCCCCAGTGGTCGAGATTGTGGCCCGGCAACGAGTGGATTCTGGAGGCCAACGGCTCATTCGAAGGCTTCAACTGGCTCGGCGCAGGCTGGCTACTGGTTGTGGTGGCAGCGGTCGCGCTGCAACCCAAGCGCCTGTGGGCGTTGGTTCGGCGGCATCAAGTCGTGAGCGCCGTCATGCTGATCTTGGCCCTGTACGCCGTTGGTCCTGTTGTCCGCCTGCGAGACGACAATCCGCACGACGTTCGCACGCCGCTTCGTTGGGTTGTCGGCAACCTCGATCTACATCGCTACATCTACGGCCTCGTTGGCCTTGCCGTTGCCGGGGCGATCGCGCTGTGGATCTGGCGCGGCCGAGAGCGGCTGCAGAACGGCTGGGCCAACGTTGGCGGCGCCGGTGTGCTCGGTGCCGTACTCGGCGTGTGGTCAATGGCCATGTTGGTGGCGCCCGGCGTGATCGATCGCATCACGGGACAGCTCCGTGTGTCTGGTCGGCTGCTGTGGCCGGTCACCTACGGAGCGCTTGTGATTGGGGCTGCGGTGCTGAGTCGTTGGTCGCCTCGCCGAATCGTGGTGCCCCTGTTGGCCGTGGCCGCGGTGCTGCAGATTGTTGATGTGCAGCAGTTTCGCGACCAAGCCCACGACGTGTTCCGGCCCAGCGACGAGCGGGTCGCCACCATGAATGCCATTACTGCGGTGATGTCTGAGCACGATCGAGTGCACCTCGAGCCCGACTTCTACTGCGCGGCAGAGTTCGCCCAGAACCCCGGGTTGCTTCGCTTCCAAGACGTTGTGGTGGCTGCGACTCGAGCCGAGGCGCCGGTCGACAACGTGTACGCGGCCCGACAAGAGCGGCTGGCATGTGATCCGACGCCGACCCCACAGCCGGGGTCAGATGTGGTGAACGCCTTCATCCTCCCTGAGGGGCAAGCGCAATACGTGGTGGCGCCTGAAGGTCAGGAGTGTCGGGTTGTCGACGTGTTGGTGATGTGCACGTCTCGCTGGGACGCCGTGCCAGCCGATGCGGCAGCAGTTTTCAGCTCGCGTTGACGCCGCGAGTGCTGATCTGTCGAGTGCTGATCTGTCGAGTCGGCCTACCCTGGGACACATGACACTCGACTCGCAGCTACTCGCGATTCTCGCCTGCCCAGACGATAAGGGCCCGCTTCTCTATTTCGAGGACGAGTCCGCTCTCTACAACCCTCGTACGCAGCGTCGGTATCGAATCGACGATGACATTCCCGTGATGCTTATCGACGAGTCTGAGGTTGTCGACGACGCAGAGCACACCCGACTCACCGCCAAGGCGGAGAGCGACGGCATCACCCCAACCTTCGACGCCTGATCGGACATCGCATGGCTACCGAGACGTTCAACATCAGCTCACCTCTCGGCCAGGCTGAGGCCTTTGCCATGCTGGCTGATCTCACCAGAGTCAACGAGTGGGATCGGGGCGTCACCAACGCCAAACAAGTTGAAGGCGACGGGCCCGCGCTGGGAGCCAAGTACGAGGTGACCGTGACCGGCTTCGACGGCAAGCCAGCCCAGGTTGTCTACGAGCTCACCGAGTTCGACGCCCCGAACCGGTTCGTGATGATTGGTGAGCACGCCACCTTCCGGGCCCACGACACGCTCACGTTGACGTCAGAGGTCGACGGCTGCACCCTCGAATATGTCGGCTCGCTCGAGTTGATGGGTGACGATGCGCCGCTCACGCCAGAACAACTCGAGAGCGTGTTCACCAAAGTTGCCGCCGTCGCTGAGTCCGGGCTCACGAGCTTCCTGCAAGCCGACGGCTAGCTGCCCTGGCCCCCTGCGGGCTGGACGGTGACCGAGTAGGGCCGCACGTATCGCAGACCTCGCTTGGTCTGCATATGCACGGCAACGAACCACGTCGGTCTGAAGAGAGCCTTTGCGGGGACTGTTCCTGTGAATCGCGTTTGGAGGGCCGTCTCGGAACCTTGAACGTCGACACGAGCTAGTTCGGCGTCGACTTCCCGCGTGGTTGTCTTGGTTCGTTTGTGGTCGTGAGTTCGGCCCGTTGTTGTGCGGGTGGCCAGCATCTCCACTCGGCGAACTCGTTCCGGCGCGCATCCAATGTCGACCGTGACGGACTCGCCGGCTACAACGTCTCCGATGACGACCACCGGGGGAGTGAATTGGGCTCTGGCCCATCGGTCGATGCCGACCATCAGGGCGATGGGCACGGCGAACCCGGTGAAGATCGCGAATGTCGCGGCAGTTCCGGTTTCCCAACCCAGGGCGATCAGGCCGTTGGTGCCACCCCACAGCCACAACACCAAGGCCGCAAAGCTCGCCAGCATCACGACGGTCTCCTGAGATTTGGTCAACCTCGACGTGTAGCCGGAGCGTTCGACGCTCAGCTTGGTCGCACCTTCGGGAGTCGACGGCTCAGACCACATCGCCGAGACCCTAGAGGAGTAGCGGTTCGCCCAATCAGCGGGTGTGACATAAGCGTCTGGGCTATCTCGCTTGAAAACCTGGACCGCGGAGACCCAGTCGGTACCCTGTGGGACGGGTTTGCGGGCTGTTGTGACCTGGGCCAGTTGGCCTCAGCCCTCCCAATATCTGAACGACCCAACGGGAGAAATCACTATGACCGCAACAAGCTCACGACCGCGCACGGTTGGCGAGGGCGACTACAAGGTTGCCGACCTCAACCTGGCCGGCGCCGGCCGCAAGCAGATTGAACTTGCCGAGCACGAGATGCCCGGCCTCATGTCGATCCGAGCCGAGTACTACGACGAGCAGCCCCTTGCTGGCGCTCGCATCATGGGCTCGCTCCACATGACCACCCAGACCGCCGTTCTCATCGAGACGCTTCGAGTGCTTGGCGCCGAGGTCCGTTGGGTGAGCTGCAACATCTTCTCAACCGACGATCAGGCCGCTGCTGCGGTTGTCGTTGGGCCAGAAGGCACCGTCGACAACCCCACCGGCGTTCCGGTCTATGCCTGGAAGGGCGAGACGCTCGAGGAGTACTGGTGGTGCACCGAGCAGGCACTTCGTTGGCCAGGCCACGACGGCTGCAACCTGATCCTCGACGATGGTGGCGACGCCACGATGCTCGTGCACAAGGGTGCTGAGTACGAGGCCGCCGGCTCAGTTCCGGATGCGACCGATGACGACCCAGACGAGTGGCACGTCATCATCGACACACTCAAGCGTCTTCAGGAAGAAGACAACACGCTCTTCACGCGCATGGCCCCCGGCATCCGTGGTGTGTCCGAAGAGACCACCACCGGTGTGCACCGTCTCTACGAGATGCGCGACAACGGAACGCTTCGCTTCCCGGCCATCAACGTGAACGACGCAGTGACCAAGTCGAAGTTCGACAACAAGTACGGCACCCGTCACAGCCTGCTCGACGGCATCAACCGCGGCACCGACGTCATGATCGGCGGCAAGGTCGCCCTCGTGCTCGGCTACGGCGACGTCGGCAAGGGTTGCGCCGAGGCGCTCCGAGGCCAGGGTGCCCGCGTCGTGATCACCGAGATCGACCCCATCTGCGCCCTGCAGGCAGCGATGGACGGCTACGAGGTCAACACGATCGAGCAGATGCTCGACAAGGCCGACATCTTCATCACATCAACCGGCAACAAAGACATCATCTCGGCCGAGATGATGAGTCGAATGAAGCAGGGTGCGATCGTTGGCAACATCGGTCACTTCGACAACGAGATCGACATGGCCGGTCTCTACCGTCAGTCCGACATCCAGCGCATCAACATCAAGCCGCAGGTCGACGAGTTCCGCTTCCCAGACGGCAAGTCGATCATCGTGCTGTCGGAAGGTCGCTTGCTCAACCTCGGTAACGCCACCGGCCACCCGAGCTTCGTGATGAGCGCCAGCTTCACCAACCAGGTGCTGGCTCAGATCGAACTGCACCAGAACGCCGAGAGCTACGAGACGCTGTCGGTCACGACGCTTCCGAAGGTGCTCGACGAGAAGGTGGCTCGACTGCACCTTGATGCCCTCGGTGTGAAGCTCACCAAGCTCACTCAAGAGCAGGCCGATTACATCGGTGTGCCGGTCGAAGGCCCCTACAAGCCAGACCATTACCGCTACTAAGAGCGGACGCGGGCCTCACCGCCCGCCACAATCCACCGTCTCTTCCCGTTCTGGAGGCCGCAGAGTACGAAAACGTGCTCTATGGCCTCCAGAACGGTGTTTTTCGGGCGAGTTTGGGGTGTGGGCGTAGGTTTGGACCGTGTTTTTCGAACGGTGCTGTCCCGGATGTGGCCAGCCGGCTCGCACGTTTTGCGGCGACTGCTGGCCAGACGCCGCACCGATCTCGGTCGACGTTGCCGGGCTCGACTCACTGGCTGCGGTTGCGAGCTACGACGACCGGGTTGCCGCGGTGGTGATCGCGGCCAAGAACGGGGGTCGACGCGACATCTTGCGGGTGCTCGCCCGATCACTTGCGGCTCGATCGGTTGCGCTGCGCTCGGCTGGCTGCGAGTTCGACTGCGTTACCTGGGTGCCCGCCAGCCCCGCGCAACGTCAGGCCCGTGGCTTCGATCAGGGACGAGTGTTGGCCCGGTCGACGGCGAGGGCCCTTGGCATTCCCCACCGGCGATTCCTGACCAGACGAGGCGACGCACAGAAGGGCGGCAGCCGCTCCATCCGGCTGGCTGGTCCGGATGTGCGGGCTACGTCGTCGCCACCTCCACGACTCCTTCTCGTTGACGACGTGGTCACCACTGGCGGGTCAATGTCAACCAGCGCAGCGGCATTGCGGGCCGCCGGTGCTCGGCATGTGTGCGGCGTCGCCCTCGCCGTTGTGGCCAGAAGTCAGGCCTGAGCACACCGTCCGGCACAGCGGCGCTGGGTCACGTACTATCTGGTTCAACAACAACCCACCGAAAGGATCCTCCATGGAGGTCACGGTCAGCGGTCGTCACACAACAGTTTCGGAATCACTCCGACGACAGGCAGTGGATAA
>CALLGK010000104.1 GCA_938009905.1 uncultured Acidimicrobiales bacterium
CGACCATGCCGAGGCCAGCCTCGACCCCGATCCCACGGCCTGGGGCGATGTGCAGTCACCGGCGACAGTCGCCTACGCCGAAGGCACACCAGCGTCGTTGGCTGACGAGGTCGCCATCATCCCGTTCAACGATGCCGAGGCCGCACGGACCGTGATTCGGGCTGCTGGCGAACGGTGCGCAGCGGTGCTGTTCGACCCGATGCCGAGTCGAGTAGGGATGCCGGCGATCGAGCAAGAGTTCATCACCGCAATCCAAGACACAGCTCGCGAGGTTGGAGCGCTCGTGGTGCTCGACGAGGTGATCTCGCTGCGCCTGGCCTATGGCGGAGCGCAGCACCTGTTTGGCATCGAGCCAGACCTCACCGCGATGGCCAAGATCATCGGTGGTGGGTTCCCCGTTGGGGCCGTTGGTGGCCGAGCCGACGTAATGGCGGTCTTCGCGAAGCAGGGGGGTCAGCGGGCAGCAGTGCCGTCGGGCGGAACCTTCACCGCCAACCCCATCACGATGACGGCTGGCCTGGCTTGCATGGAACAACTCGACCACGCCGCATTCGAGCATCTCGACATGATCGGCGAGCACTGTCGGTCTGGTCTACGAACCGCCTTCAGCGATGCCGGGTTGCCGTGGCAGATCACGGGCGCCGGGTCACTGTTTCGCATTCACCCCAACCAGAGGCCGATCAACAGCTACCGCGACACTCGCCACTCAAGCGATGAGGCCGAGGTGATGGCCAACCTGCAGAGAGAACTGCTGCGACGCGAGGTGTACCTGAGCGACTACGGCATGGGCTGCTGGAACCTCGCCACCACCACAGACGACATCGACCATTTCGTTGATGCCGTCGTGGCCTCGGCCCGACCCTCGTAGTACGCGGCAGCGGCTCAGGCTTCCTCAGCGTCTGGTCGCCTCCGCGACACACCGAGCACCACGAACATTCCAATCGCAAGCAGCAACGCTCCGATTCTCAGCGTTGCGCCGGCCGATCCGCCCGTGAACGCCAGTGGCGTCGACGGCGAATCGCCGAACTCGGTCTGCAGCAGGTCATTTCCCGTGTTGACGATTGTGATCTGATTGCTTGAGCTGTCAGCGGCGAGCGTGATGGTGGAGTCCGGCGTGTACGTCGGGTCGAAGTACTGGTCGGCAGCCTCGACGATCTCACAGGTTGACCCGCTGGGGAGATCTTCGACCACGAGCGCCTCAACGCTCGACACCTCGAGGGCTTCTGGCAGTTCGTAGCCATCGGACTCGAACCCACCCGTACACGTAACCGAGATGGCAAAGCCGTGGTCGGCGAAGTCAGCACTCGCTGGCACGCCGACGAGATCCTTGCTGATGGTTAGCGACACCAGATCGCGTTGTAGCTCAAACGCGGCGGCCTCTATGCCAGTCCCGATCGTGAGCTCGATGCTGGCATCCCCCACTGCCGTGCCGTCTCGGTCGGTGAGCGTCCAACCGTCGACGGGCTCGATCGTCAGGGTGATCTCGGTTCCGGTTGGGAACAGTCCGGAAGCCCACGTTCCGTTGCCGTCGGTCGTACTGATGTCGATGCTCTCGGTGACGACCGTGCCGTCCGGAAGCACGGCTGTGATCGTGACGACGAAGTCGTCATCGGGATCGATGGGACGAACCGAGTTGACGATGGTGTCGATGTCGACTGTGAACGAGCCCGCCTGGTTGAGAATGTCGATCGCCGCTGGCTCATCCGCAAGTGACACGACACCTGTGAGATCAGATGCTGCAAACCGGGCGTCAGGCGTCTCGGCGGCTGAGCAGTTGGCGCCGTATGGCAGCTCCTCAATCACGAATGGCGAGGATGCGCTCATCTGGCCAACGAGCGCATATGGATCCTCCGTGAAGCCGCCCGTGCACGTCACGGTTACCTCGAAGAGTTCGCTCGACAAGTCAACACCCTCGGGACCCTCAACCAGTTTGTTGATGCTGAGCTGGGTCAGGTTGCGCGTGTTCACGAAGTTCGCCGTCACTGGCTCGTCGCTCGACGCGGTGAGCGTCACGGTGCGATCCGTACCAAGCGTCCACTCTGGGGTCTCGTCGAGTTCGGTGATGTCGCACTCAGTGCCTTCGGGGAGCAACGGCAGGTCGGAGTAGAAGATGGCTCCTGCGGCCCCCGATGTCGTCAACGAGTCGGTGGTCAAGGTGTGATCAGCGAGGTAGGCCGGGCCGCAATCGATGGTGAACGTGAAGTCCGCGACCGGGTCGATGGGGTGAAGCGGCGACACGATCGTTTCTTTGGCCACGATGATGGCGCCGGTGCTGTTGGTGATCAGCACACTGCTCCCGACGTCTTCGAGAAGTGTCGTGGCGGCGTCGCCGGTCGCCGACTCAGGGAAGTAGCTGGTCTGGAAGCGTGCATCGACGGCTTCGACAACATCGCATGTTGCACCCGTCGGCAGGTCAGCGATCTCGAGTGGCACGTTGGCCGACACCTGCCCGGTCACCACATGTGTTCCCGTCTCGAAGTCACCGGTGCACGTCACGGTGATGTCGAAGAGCTCATCGTCGAGGTTGATGCCTTCTGGGGCACCGAGGACGGTCTTGTTGACCGTCAGCATCGCCGCGTCACGGTCGTTGGTGAACGTGGCAACGACGATTGAGCCGACGTCAGTCACCACAACTTGGGTGGCACCCGAGGTGTTCGTCCATCCCGCTGGCGGAGTCTGTTCGGTCACCGTGCACTCTGATCCCGGCGGCAGCAGCGGCGTATCAGGCGTCGCCCACGAGCCCGCCTGCCCGCTGGTCGTGATCGTTTGCGTCTCGTTGTAGAGCTCGACACTCGCAGGTGACTGGCACACCACGTCAAAGGTGAACGTTGCATCAAGCTCGATCGGGTGCGTCGTTGGACCCGTCGTGGCTTTGCTGATTGCGAATGTGGTCGTGGCGTTGGTGACCTGTAGTTCTGCTCCCGCAGTGGAGATCGACACCGCTGGGTCGACGGTGGTGGTGAAGCGAAGGTCTGGTGTTTCCACGACGGCACATGACGTCCCTGTCGGAAGATCGGCAATGCTGAGCGGGGCGTCCACCGCGATCTGACCAGTAATCGTGTGGGTCGGCGTCGTGAACTCGCCGGTGCAGGTCACGGTCACATCGAAGAGTTCTGCATCGAGATCTGTTCCGGCTGGTACGCCCTCGAGCACCTTGACGATCTGCAACGAACCGGCGTCGCGGCCGTTGACAAACGCGGCATCGACAATGGCCGCGCTATCCGTGGTCACAACCTGCGGGCTGATCGTTCCTGCGGTCCACCCTGTAAGCGGCTGCTCACTGATCGAGCACTCGGTGCCCGGCGGCAGGAGCGGCGTGGCTGGCGTGGCCCACGTTCCCGCCTGGCCCGTTGTCGTGATGGTCTGTGCGCCCGAGAACAACTCGGCACCACCGGGGTCCACACACACCACGTCGAAGGTGAAGGTTGCATCGAGTTCGATCGGATGTGTCGCCGGACCGGTCGTCGACTTCGAGATCGAGAAGGTGCTCGTCGTGTTGGTCACCGTGACCGTCTCGACCGCAGCCCCGATCGTCACGTCAGGAGTAATCGCGGTGGAGAACCGAGGGTCGGCCGTCTCGGCGACCGAGCACGAGGTGCCGGTTGGCAGATCAACGATGTCGAGCGGTGCGTCTACCGAGATCTGGCCGGTCACGACATGTGTTGCGGAACTGAAGCCACCCGTGCAGGTGATGGTTACGTCGAAGAGTTGCGCATCGAGATCTGTTCCGGCTGGCACGCCATCGAGGACCTTGAGCACCTGCAGGTCACCGGTATCTCTGGTGTTCGTGAACGTGGCCGTCGCAACCCCTGCGGAATCAACGGTGAGAGCAACATCATTCGGTGAGTCGAGCGTCCATCCCGTGGGCGGTGTTTGCTCGGTGATGACGCATGCCGTGCCATCGGGCAGGGCTGGAAGGTCGGAGTAGCGAAGGAAGCCAGTGGCCGTTGTGGCTGAGCTCATCGTGTCGGCCACCACGGTGTGGGTGCCCGAGTACGTCGCGCCGCAGTCGACGCCGAACTCGAACGACTCGGTGACGTCAATCGGGTGCGTGGTCGTCACCTGCGTGTTCTTGACGATCATGATCTCGCCCGTTGCGTTCACGATGCCGACGTCAGCGCCGGTATCGGTGATCTCGACTCCCGCCGTGGCCGCATCAACCGGCGTCATGCTGATCGCGAAGGCCGGGTCAGGGTCTTCAACAACGGTGCACGTCGCACCCGTCGGCAAGTCTGCGAACGTAATGGTCTCGCCGTTGCTGATCTCTTGATCTGCGAAGACCAGGGGTGACGACACGAAGTCGCCGGTGCATGTCACGTCGACGACGAAGACCAAGTCGGCGACGGCAAGGCCAGCCGGAGCACCGATGACGGTTTTGGTTACATTGAGATCTGCGGTGTCGCGCTGGTTCGTGAACGAGACAACCGGCTCGCCTGCCGAGTTGATGATGACCTCGACATCATTCGGTGTGGACAGGGTCCAGCCCGTGGGTGGCGTCTGTTCGGTGACCGTGCAGGCGGTGCCGTCAGGAAGCAGAGGGATGTCCGGGTGAACGGCCGTGGCCGTGACCCCGTCCACCACATCGACGTCGATAGAGAAGGTCGTGCCGTCGTCGCAGGACACCGCGAAGGTGAACGTCGCTGTCAGGTCGATCGGTTGCGCCCCATCGGACACCACCCGTTTTTCGATTTGGAAGGTGCCGGTGCGATTGTCGATGTCGAGTGTCGAGCCGGCCGATCCGACGATCACGGTCTGATCGTCGGGCCCATAGGTGGGCAAGAAGCGTGGGTCGGCGCGCTCGCTAATCACGCATGTCGTTCCCGTTGGCAGGTCGGGAATCTCAACTGGGGTGTTCTGGGTGACGACCAGGCCGTTGAGCTCGTACGGGTCGACGGCGAAGTCGCCGGTGCAACGAACGTCGACGATGAACTCCTCATCAGTCAGATCCGTTGGGGCTCCGATCACTGTCTTGTTGATCACGAGCGTGTCGACGTCTCGCTCGTTGGTGAACTCGGCCACCGCCACGGCATCGGGATCGGTGATGAGCTCAACGTCGTTGGCCGTCCCCAGCGTCCATCCAGTGGCCGCCTGCTCGCTCACGGTGCACGTGGTCCCCGGTGGCAACAGTGGTGTGTCGGGCGTGGCCCAACCTCCGGTTTCTCCGACCGTGGTGATCGACTGCGTCTCGTTGTAGAGCTCGGCGCTGTCGGGCCCCACGCACACGATGTCGTAGGCGAACGTGTCGTCGAGTTGGACGGGATGGGCGGCCGGCCCACTTGTTGTCTTGAGAACGCCAATCGTGCTGGTGGTATTGGTGACGTTGAGCGTCTCGCCAGCCGCCGTGATCGTCACAGCGGCATCGACGGTGGTCGTGAATCGAACGTCTGGCGCTTCCTCAACCGAGCATTCGGCGCCCGTTGGGAGGTTGTCGATCACGAGCGGCGTGCTGACGGACACGAGCTGACCCGCGATCTCGTAGGGATCGACCGTGAGGCCCCCTCCGGTACAGGTGATGTCAACGGTGAACGTCTCGTCGTTCAGATCGACGGCGGCCGGGACGCCCGCAAGCGTCTTGGTGATCGTAAGCGTGCCGGTGTCACGTTCGTTCACCCATTCAGTGGTCTGGACACCCGTGCCGATCGTGACCGCCTGGGGATTTGTCGAGCCAAGCGACCATCCCTCTGGCACGTTCTCGGTGACCGTGCAGGTGGTGCCAGCGGGGAACACGGGCAGCTCCGTGTATGTGATGCCGCCAATGCCCTGTCCGCCACTCAGGCTGTCGACGGCAAGGGTCAGGACTTCCGAGAAGCCGTTTGAGCACGTGAGGTCGAACTCGAAATCGCGGAGCAACCCGATCGGATGATCAGCCGGACCGACAGTGTCTTTGCGGATCGCAAGCACGCCACCAGCGTTTGTGATGCCGGCCTCAGCACCATCAGCGCCAACGGTGACCACGGCCGCCGAGCCATCGGCGTTCTGAGGTGAGTACAGGGTCTGGAACCGGCTGTCGAACACTTCGCTCACGGTGCACTCGGCACCGGTCGGAATGTCGGGCACGACGAGTGGGGTGGTCGCGGTGACGATCAGTCCGGGAAGTGCCAAGGGGCTGGCATCGAAGTCACCGACGCAAGTCACGTCAACCGTGAACTCTTCTGTGCTGAAGTCGAGTGGCGGAGGGACCCCGATCAGGGTTTTCGTGACCGTCAGGTCGGCGGTGTCTCGAACGTTGGTGAAGGCCACCTGCTCGATGAGGGCGCCAGACGTCGTCACGGTCTGAGTTGTTGTTTCGAGCAGCGTCCAGCCGGTGGGCGGCGTCTCGGTCACGTCACAGGTGGTGCCGGCGGGAAGGAATGGCGAACTGTCCCAGAGCCCAAAGGAGTCGAGTGTGGTGATCTCGATGGTGTCGGTGTAAACGACGACGCCACCGAAGGAACACTCGATGGTGAACTCGAACGTGCCGTCTTCAACAGCCGGCGCAGCGCTCGTGTCGACCGCCGTTTCCTTCGCAATCGTGAAGGTGCTGGTTTCGTTCTCGATGAGCACGGAAGATCCCGCAGCATCCACCGTGACCGTCGCCGATGGCGTGTAGCTCGTGCTGAACCGGGCGTCGGCCGTTTCGGTCACCGTGCATTCGGCGCCAACGGGCAAGCCACCGATGTCCACCGGACTTGCTTCTGCGATGGTCAACGCCCCTGAGCTGTACGTGCCGCCGGCGACGTTGCCAGTGCATTCAACGGTGACGGTGAACGTCTCGTCCTCGAGCGCTGGTGTTGCCGAAACACCAGTGACGTCCTTGTCGATGGTGAGCGTGGCGGTGTCGAGTGTGTTCTCGAAGCTCAGATCAGTTCCGGCAATCTCAGTAGTGAACTGGATCGACGAAGTTCCGGTGAGCGTGCCGCCAGAGCGATCAGTCAGGGTCCACCCAGCAGGCACGACCTCTGTGACGGTGCACACCGAGCCCGGCGGCACGAGCGGCAGGTCTGCAGCGGCCGCCGCTCCACTCCCACCCGAGGTCGTGATGGTGACACCCGTGTTCGCAACGTCCGCTCCCCCGTTGGTGCAGAGAATCGCAACGTTGAAGGTCCCGTCGACATCATCGACCAGTGCGCTCGACGCGGTGGTCTTCGTGAGCCCAAACGTCGAGGTCGCGTTCGTGACGTTGATCTCGGCGCCCGCTTCGGTGATTGTGACCGGCCCGTCGATCGTCGTGGTGAATCGAGGATCGGCCGTTTCGGTGACGGAACACTCCGTACCAGTCGGCAAATCGGCGATGACAAGTGGTGCGGCGATCGAGATCTGACCGGTGATGGTGTGCGTCGGTGTCGTGAAACCACCGGCGCAGGTCACGGTCACGTCGAACAGTTCGGCGTCGAGATCAACGTCGACAGGAACACCATCGAGCGTCTTGGTGACCGTGAGAGTTCCGGTGTTGCGAATGTTGAGGAAGGTCACCGTCGGCTCGGGGTCGGCTTCGGTGATGGTGAGGTCTTGGCTGGCCGCACCGTCAACTGTCCAATCGGGATTGTCGACACCCTCTGCCGCGGTGCAGGTGGTGCCTGGCGCAAGGACACCGACGTCGGTGTGACTCACGCCACCGGTGGCGCCTGAGGCGATCGGTTCGTCAGCCAGGATGCTGTAGGTCTCGGACAGCGTGGTGCCGCCGCTGCACTCGAGGGTGAACTCGAAGGTGCCGGTGGGGTCAATGGGGTGGGTGGAAGGAACTTGCGTGTTCTTCTCGATGATCAGTGACCCCGTCGAGTTTGTGACCTCGACGTCGTTGCCGGCCGCAACGATCTCGACGATGTCGCTCGGGCTGTAGCGGGTGTTGAAGCCCGCGGCCGGCGTCTCGGCAATGGTGCATTCGGCACCAACGGGAAGGTCGGTGATGACGATTGGTGCACCGACCGAAACGGTGTCGGTGACCGTGTAGGGGTCGGAAGCGAATCCACCGGTGCACGTGGCGGTCACTTCGAACGTGTAGCTCATTGGGTCTTCGGTGGGCGGCAGCCCGACGATGATCTTGGAAATCGTGAGGTCGGCGAGTTCACGTTCGTTGGTGAAGCCCACGCTGGCCGGTGAGGTGCTCTCGGTGGTGATCTCGACGTCGTTGGTCGAGGTAATCACCCAACCCGCCGGGACATCCTCGGTGATGGTGCACGTTGCCCCATCGGCGACCAGAGGTGTGTCGGGATAGCCGATGGTGGCGCTGCCTCCGGCGGTGGTCAGTGTGACCGTCTCAGCAAGGCCGTTGTCGCACACGATGTCGAAGCTGAACGTCCCATCGGCATCAAGTGGCACTGCACCAGCAGCACTCGTTTCCTTTCGCAGACTGAGCGTTGAAGTTCGGTTGATGTAGTCGATCTGCTCGGCGTTGATGCCCGAGTCGATGGTGAGCGAGGCCGTGGGGCTCTCCGCCGAGCCGTCCGAAGCCCCGCCGGTAGCTGGACCGCTCACGCCCGTGAAGTTCTCGACATCGCCACAGCCTGAATCGGCTCCGGCAGGACTCGGCAGTCCGCCGCTGATCGTGAGGTTGTCGAACGGAGACAGTGGCGTCGTTCCGGTGAACACATGGTCGAACAGGCCCCCGGGAGCCGGCACAACGGAGTACGAATAGCTGCCGGCGATCAGGCCTGGAATCGTCGCGTATGGCCGGTTGCGCCAGATCGTTTCCCAGTCCTGCGGGACATTGGTTGTGTTTCTGATCTGGAGGTTGAACGGGGCGCCGCCTTCCCCGTCCTGGCAGTTGTCGTTGACCACCTCACTGCCGAGGATTCCGGTCGACATTGCTCCGGTGGCGCCCCCTGCGGCAACGGTCTCGCTCGTCGACACCGTGGCGGTGTAGGCAGTGTCGGCGCCCTCGGTTGTCGTGCAGCTCACGCCTGCCGGAATGCCCGTGACACGAACGTCGTCTCCGTTGCTGAACGTGAAGCCGTTTGCGATGGCGCCCGGCCACGCGGCGCCCGACGCAGCGTCGACGATCGACGTGGCGTCGACGTTGTATGGATCGCCGGCTGCCGTCGTGCACGAGATGGTGACCGAGAACGAATCCGTGTTGTTGTCCACAGGATGGCCCTCGACGATCTTCGATACCTCGAACCCACCTCGCACCTCGATGGTTGTGGGATCACGAGGATCGCTGCCGTCGCCGATGTCGTCTGACACCACATCGATCTCGCCGTCTTGGTCGAAATCGAGGGTCGCCTGGTTCTCGTAGACGCCGGGCGCCATGTCGTCGCCAATCAAGACCTCGATCGTGACAGTGGTCGGCGGGCTACCTGGCGTCGCCGGGTCGGTCCACAAACTCGACGGCATCTCGACTTCCAGACAGATGCTGGTGTCGCCAGACAGGCCACCGCTTGTCAGCACCGCTGACGGGTCGTTCGAGGACCACACACCGGTGAAGGTTCTGCCATCTCCGGGAAGCACATCGCAGAGATCGACCACGCGGTTCTGGGTTGGCACGCCGTTGTTAATCAGCGTGATTTCATAGGTGACCGTGTCCCCTGGGCTGTAGACCCGATCGTCAAGAGGCACCGAGTTCGCACCATCGACGACGTCTTTCTTGATATCGATCGAGCTCACGCAGCTGGCGGCGTCGGTTCCGCCGTTTGAGCCCGGTGAACCAACAAGCGTTACGTCGCTCGGGTCGATTGGATCGATACGCCAGATATCCCCTGGGCTGTTGCGGAACAAGTAGAGAAAGCCTGCTGAGTCGAACCACGAGGCACCGAAGCTGCCGTTGGGGAGCACCGAAGACGTCGGGGCCGTCGTGATCGCGCCGGTGTTCGGATCGACCTTGTACAGGACTCGGTTCACCGCCTGGTACAGGAACCCATCGAGCGGGTTGTACGAAAAGTCAGCGAAGTTGACCGGTGTCGATCCAATGTGCGTTGCGACCCCGGTAACAGGATCGATCGACCACAGGTTGAAGCGAGCCCCGTCGTACCAACCGTTGCCGTTCCCGGAACCGACCGAATGGATGATGTATCGGCCATCGCCCAACACGGTTCCGGCATAGGTGCCAGCGTTGTCGGGATACGGGTCTTGGATCTGCGTGCTGAAGACGATCGCCCCGGTTGCGTCATAGGCCCGCACCGTCTTCT
>CALLGK010000105.1 GCA_938009905.1 uncultured Acidimicrobiales bacterium
CTCGATACGTCGTAGAGCTCCCACCGCTCTTGCGGGCCATCGAACTCGTAGCCCTCAAGCCGGATCCACGGCACACGACCGTGGAAGCAGCATGCAATCCAACCCTCGTGATAGATCGCCCGGTTGCCAAGCAACTCGAAGTACTGCGTGGTGCGCTTTGAGGCAACCTCGCGAGCGGCCGCCGCAAACGAGTAGTTCATGGCAACGCCATGGGTGGCCATCTGCTCAACGCCGTTCACCCGTTGCGGCGGTTCGATACCGGCAGCCTCGAGGATGGTGGGCGCGATGTCGACGACGTGGTGGAACTGCTCGCGCAGTCCTCCCGGATCGTCGATGCCGTTGGGCCACGACACTGCAAGCCCGTTGCGGGTGCCACCGAAGTGCGAGGCCACCTGCTTCATCCATTGGAACGGTGAGTCGAGCGCCCAGGCCCAGCCGACGTTGAAGTGGTTCTCACAGGCGGCAGAGCCGAAGTCGTCGATGTGTTCGAGCAGCCATTCAGGGTCTTCGTGAATGCCGTTCTGGAATGACGGTGCACTCCACGCGCCGTGGATGGTGCCCTCGGCCGATGCTCCGTTGTCGCCCGTCACGTAGATGATCAGCGTGTCGTCGCCAGCTCCGATCTCGTCGATGGCGTCGATCACTCGCTCGACTTGTGCGTCGGTGTGCGCCAAGAAGGCAGCGAACACTTCCATCAGCCGACGGGCGATGGGCTTGTAACGGTTGGGGTACTCCTCCCAGCTGGGAATCTGGTCGGGGCGGGGCGTGAGTTTCGTGTCGGGTGGGATCACACCCATGTCGAGCTGGCGCTGATGGATGCGCTCTCGCAGCGCATCCCAGCCATCGTCAAACATGCCTTCAAACTTCGCGATCCACTCGGGTGTGACGTGGTGCGGCGCATGCACGGCTGGCGTCGAGAAGTAGCAGAAGAACGGACGATCCGGGTCGGCTGCTTTCTGCTGACGAATCCATCGGATGGCTTGGTCGGCCAAGTCTTCGGTGAAGTGGTAGTCGTCTCGTCCGAGGTGCGGTTCGATCGGGGTGATCTGGTCGTGAGCAGCCGGTTCGTACATCGAGGCTTCGGCCCCGATGATTCCGTAGAAGCGATCGAAACCCATGCGAGTGGGCCAGTGGTCATACGGACCGGCCGGGTTGAACTCCCACATCGGCGTGAGGTGCCACTTGCCAAAACAGCCGGTGCTGTAGCCGTGTTGGCGCAGCACTTCGGCCACCAGCGCAGACTCCTGCGGGATCACGCTGTCGTAGGCCGGGAAGCTGTTGGCTGCTTCCGGAATGCCGCCCATGTGCACCGAGTGGTGGTTGCGACCCGTCAGCAGCGACGCCCGGGTCGGGGCACACAGGGCAGTGGTGTGAAACGTGTTGTAGCGCAGGCCCCGAGCCGCCACCTTGTCGACCGCCGGCGTGGGAATCGGTCCACCAAACGTGGCGCACGAGCCAAAGCCAACATCGTCGAGCAATACCAGCAGCACGTTTGGCCCATTGGGCCGCTCCATCGTGAGCGGGGCTGCGGTCGAATCGTCAGCAAGTCGTTCGATCGAGCCAGCGAACGGTTTGCTCGGCTTAGGAAGGTCGGTCATCGCTATTCCGCCAGCGTCGGGTGATCGAACGCCGCCAACACCTTGGCCAGTCGTCCGGCGTCTCCAACGAGTTCGACGTCGCCAGAGAGGATGGCGTCGCTGAACTGCAGCTTCGTGCCAAGAATCTCGGCCCACGTTGCATGGTCGAGACGAATCACGAGCTCGGCCCCTTCGCCATCTGTCGGCACCGCAACCGAGCGGCGCACGTGCAGTCCGACGGTGGTGCCATCGCTGAACTCCCAACGAATGTGTTCGTTGATGCCTTCGGCCTTCGCTGGATCGAGGGTGACACGAAGGACTCGCACGTAAAGATCTGGTGGGTTGGCCAGCACCTCAGCTCGATTGAACCGATGGGTCCGGAACCGTGAGAGGTCGAGTGAGCCTTCGAGCTCGAGCGCTCGGGTGATCAGCCAGTTGCGAGCGTTGGCCGATGTGGTTCGTTGGCCGATGACCCGGAGGATCGATGCCAGTAAGCTGCGGTCTTCCGGGGTGCCGCCATCGATTCGTCCGTGTTCGTTGACATCGCTGCGCACGAGCCACGTGGCCAGCTCCAGCGCCCAACGGGTGTCGCCGTCTGCAAGGGCCGCTCGTGACTGGGCTCGCACCTCATCTGCACCGCCGAAGCCGGCGATGAGCTTCTGCGCTCGTTCCAGGGGCGGCGTTGGGAAGAGGAGCGCCTCATGCCCATCGAACCAGCCCCGCAAGCCGGCGTGGATCTGACGCACATGGTGCTCAACAAGGCCGTAGTACTGATGCGTGAGGTACGAGCCGTCGTAGTCGGCCGGCAGCTGCACCGCTTCGGTGAGTTCGTCAACGGTGAGACCACGGTTGAGGCCCCGCACGGTCTGATCCCACATGAACTGGATCGAGTCTCGATAGGTCTCGATGTGGTCGGCGATTTCGTCTGCCCCAGACAGCGGCGGCCCGTGGCAGCACATGAGGTGCTCGGCACCCAGCGTGCCGAGGTGGTCGAGCCCCTCGAGCAACAGGCGCGGGTCTCGATACTCCTCACCCCGAATGGCAAAGACGTTGAACAGCGTCGGCCAGAGGATGTTGTTGACGCCAAGCCCAAGCTCGGGAAACCAGATGGTGACCGAATCGTCGGCGTCCGATGGCGCCGGGGTCACCTCGATGGTGAGGCCAGCGACCGTGGTTGTTGTGGTGCCATCTGGGTCGAAGAAGTTGTTGGGAAGAATCACCTCTCGGGTGAAGGGCGCATGGTCGGCGTGCCGGAACGACTCGCCAAGCCCGAGGTTGATCGTGCCGTCCTCACCATCGGTCGGCATCAGAATCGCCATCTGATGCACGAGCCCTCGCTGCGCGGCCGCACTCACCTCTCCCCCGATGCGAGCCAGGTTGCCTTCGATACCAGGGTGGCCCCAGATCGGAATCTGATCGGCCCCGTCACCGACCTCGTCGAGAATCGCCCGCGTGCCCCCGATGTAGTGGAAGTGCGTGTAGAGCACGGCGGCCACCGGCGCATCTGTGTGTTTGCGCACCTCGGCCAGAGCCCAGGCCATCTCTTGGTTCGACTCACCGGAGTCGATGCAGATCAACCCCTCCGGACCTTCAACAAAGTTCTGGTTCGACAAGCCGTTGCCGACGACCGACCAGACGCCCGGTCGAGGCGACCACACCTTGCGAACCAGCCGCTCGGTTTGTTCGATGTGGCGCTTGTGGCCGACTTGGCCGCGAGGGCCAGTGGCCACGTTGGCATCGTCGAGATCGAACGATGCCGGATGAGAATTCGAGGGAGTCACCGCCACATCTTGGCCGTGGCAGTGCTGAGTGGCCAGCTCTTGCTAACGGCGGCGTGCGTTCGCCACCTTGGGTCGACCTGGTGACACCGCGCCAACCACCGAGAGGTGCACCGCACAGGCGTGCCCCGCTCCTACCGGTTCAACCCAGCCTTGCCACTCGCCGCCCACAAAGGCGCAGGCCTGTTCGACCGCCCAGACCGATCCGGCGCGGGCTAGCTCTTCGGTGGGAAACAGGGCGGCGAGTTCACTCGAACCCGGGCGTTTCACTAGCCGGGCGATCGTGGTCCACAAGTCGCTGGCATCAAGCGGATAAAGCTCGGCTGGCCACGTGAGCTCTGGCAGCGTGTCGGCCCGACGGCCATTGCAGATGCGGTGCGCCAGGCGAAGGTTGCCTGCTTCGGTTTTGCCGCCTCGACTCCTTGGCACCACATGGTCGACGGTGCCGCCATGGCGGCTGTTGGCCGGCAGCGCCGGATCGATCGCACCCTCACACAGCCAACAAAACCAGCCGTCACGGCGGGCAAGGTCGGCAGCCTTCATTGAGGTCTCGCCCGCCTAGGCGAGGGCCGCCCGCAGCTGGTCGGCCATGGCATCGAGTGCATCGGCCAGCGGCTTGGTGTCGGCATTCGCGAAATCGAGGTTGGCCATCGACGCCAGCGGCACAACGTGCACGTGGGTGTGCGGCACTTCGAAGCCGGCGATCATCATGCCGATTCGTTCGCAATCGACCACGGCTTTTTGGGCTGTGCCGATCTTCTTTGCCACCGACATCAGATGTGTCGCCGTTGCCTCGTCGAGGTCGATCCAGTGATCAACCTCGGCCTTGGGGATCACCAAGGTGTGACCTGGATGAAGCGGCCGGATGTCGAGCATGGCGAAACACACGTCGTCCTCGTGGAGGATTCGTCCGGGTATCTCGCCCTGGATGATGCGGGTGAAAATCGACGCCATGGGTCTGCACCGTAGATGATGGTGGCGATGGCTACAGACACGAACGAACCAGACATGAACGATCCGGAGTTTGACAGCGCTGTGCTGATCGAGACCGCCGATGGCGTCGCGACCATCACGCTCAACCTGCCGGAGCGAAAGAACAGCCTGGCGCCCGAGCTGGTCAACTTGCTGGCTGAACGCATCGAGACGGCCAACAACGACGATTCCGTGCGCGTGATTGTGTTGACCAATACCGGCAACACGTTTTGCGCGGGCGCCGACTTGAAGTCGGCCCGCCCCGGCATCTCAGAACCGAAGGGCCTGAGCTTCGCCGACGTGTTCACCATGATCATGCGCGGACCCAAGCCGGTGATCGGCCGCATCGATGGTCACGCCACAGGTGGTGGCGTCGGCCTCGTGTCGGTGTGCGACATCTCGGTGATGCGCGACGACGCCAAGTTTGGCTTCACCGAAGCTCGCCTTGGCGTTGCTCCCGCCATCATCTCGGTGGTGTGTCTGCCCAAGATGCGGCGGGCCGACGCGTCCGAGCTGTTTCTCACCGCCGAACGAATCACGCCTGCTCGAGCCGAAGCCGTTGGTCTGATCAACGACGCGGTGCCAGCAGACGAGATCGACGCCCGCATCGAGCACTACATCGACATGATCGTGCGCGGCGGCCCACTGGCGCTCGCCGCATGCAAGCGCATCATCAACGAGGTGCCAGCCATGGGGATCGACGAAGGCCTGGTCGAGATGACGAAGCAATCAGGCGAACTGTTCCGCACAGAAGAAGCCCAAGCCGGCATCGCTGCGTTCGTAGCCAAAGAGACAGCCCCCTGGGTCCCCGAGGCACGCCAATAAAAACTGCCGCCCTCGGGGCGTCCTTCACGCGCGACGAAGTCCCGCCCCGCATTCGCTGCGCTAACCGTTTCGGCGGTGCCGACGAGGTGGACGCAGGTGTGCCGAGGCGCCGCGACTTCCGAGCGAAGCGAGTAGGAGCAAGCTCGGTGCGCCTGCGGTCACCGACTCGAGTCAGTCGAGGTCGGGGTAGACGGAGGGTGTGGGTCCGGGAACGCCCGGACCTTCACACACCCAACACCGAGACTTTGCCGGGCCAGTCCAAGCGACTTCGCAAGGAAGGCAGCTCAACCGCAGACCGACCCGGCGGTACCTGGGTGGGGACATCGTTGTCGCCGTGGTACGCATGCATGTCCATCGGCGTGCGATTCGGCAACTTGAGCGCACGCGAAAAGACCCCGAATCGTGGGGTTTCCCCCTCGATCCAAGGTCTTTCGTTCGCGTACGTTGTGTTCGCTCTAGTGCGAGACAGCGGGAGCAAGCTTCTTGGCGTGTGCCACCCAGCGCTCCACCTCAGAGACCGCTGGCGTACGCCGCACGATGCTCTTCTTTGTCTTCTTGATGGCTGCGTCGTTGACCTCAACCATCTTCGCCGCCAAGTTCTCGGCGTTGCGGTTACGCAACTCCTTCACCGTGTCGACGCCTGCCTGTTCGAGCAGGTCGCTGTATTCGGATCCGACACCGCGGACCCGCATCAAGTCGGCTCGGTTGACCCATTCGAGGATGGACCCTTCGCCAATGCCACACGCTTCTGCCAGCGCCTTTCGCCCTTTCTTGTCGCCGCCCCGCTTAAGCAGAGCTTCACACGATCGGATGCCGGCAGCTCGCAATTGCTTTGCCTTGGCCGGGCCAATTCCTTCGATCGCTTCAATTGACGCCATCGTTCACGCTCCTGTTGGATGACTCGTCATGTGTCGCTGCGAACGTAGACCAATCAGCGCCGTAAATCACGCGCTCTTTCATCTTGTGCGGATGGCCGGGCAGCTTGACCTTGGGCGGAGCAGAGTGAACGAGGGCACACTGGGCGCCGCCCGACTACTCCCCCAAGGACCAATGAGCGAGATCGCATGAGCGCTGACCCGGCCGGACATCCGAGTGGCATCATTTCGTTCCTCTTCACCGACGTTGAGGGGTCGACCAGGCTGTGGGCCGCCGACACCGAGGCCACCGCGCACTCCTTTGTGTTGCACGACAAGTTGATCCGGCAGGCGATCGAATCGAATGACGGCTACGTCTTCGGTACGGCAGGCGACTCGTTCCGCGGTGCGTTCACCGAAGCCAGTTCGGCCGTGATGGCGGCGAAGCTCGCCCAGGAAGCGCTGCGGAACTGCGACTGGGGCCCCGGCCCACCACTCCGAGTCCGCATGGGGTTGCATCGAGGCCGCGCCACCTACCGCGACGGCGACTACTTCGGTCCGGTCCCAAACACCGCAAGCCGAATCGAGGCTGCGGCGTCTGGCGGCCAGATCTTGATGAGCGAGGCCGTGAGCAACGAGATCACCCTGTCGACGCTGTTCCTCGGCAACCACCGACTGCGTGACGTCGACGAGCCCGTCTCCATTCATCAGCTCGGGCACGACTCGCACCGTCCGCTACGAACCGTCGATCCAGAGCTGTCGACGCTGCCCAACTCGGGCAGCCAAATCGTGGGTCGAGAGCTCGAGAT
>CALLGK010000106.1 GCA_938009905.1 uncultured Acidimicrobiales bacterium
GCCCTGTCACCGCGGACGTTCACGAACGCGAACGGCAGCACCACGTCAGGCGGCACCACCACCTCGGGTGGCAGCTCGATGCCAAGTGCGGTCAATCGGTCGTCGATCTGTCCCATGGCCCGACCCTAATTGGATTGAGCACGCCGGTACGTGCGTGCCACCGTGTGGCGTGGACCTGCAGGTGAGATCAGACGATGACGCCGGGGCTGGTGCCGCGTTGATGGGTCTGACGGTTGAAGAGTTCCACGATCGCTCTGCCGGTCAGCAGATTCTCGGCCGGTGGTTCGCCTACGACGGTGACGAGGCGGTTGGCATGGTCACCGCGCTTGATCGAGTGGACGATCGGGTCTTCGTTGTCCATCGGCTTGCCAAGGAAGCAGCGTTCGCCCCGTTGTTGGGCGCTGCGGTTTCGGCCGAGCTTGATCGACCACTTCACCTCACCCTCACCGACGATGTTGCTCACCGACAGCCGACAGCAGAGGCACTTGGCTTCTCGATCGAGCTGGAGTCTTCTGCATTCGACGTTCCCTTCGACGCAGCGCTTGCCGCTCTTGGTCGGCAGCGAGGACAGACTCGATGCACGATTGCGACCGCGAGCGAGGTTGACCAAGACGCACTCTTCAACCTCGACGTCGAGCTGCGAAACGACGTGCCGGGAAACGACGGTTGGCGTGGCAACCGAGCCTGGTTCGACGACGAGATGACGTCTGTTGAGTTCGACACCGCGGGCTACGTCGTCGCCGTCGATGGGGCGGGGGCGCTCGTTGGACTCTGCCGCATGTGGCGCAACGACGACGGCCCGGCGCTCGGCATGCTCGGGGTCACACGGCCGTATCGCTCCGGCTTACTGGCGCTCGACCTCTTGCGTCATGGCCTCACCGGCGCGTCCGAGTGGGGATGGCCCACCTTCTCGACCCACACAGCTCGACCGGCGCTGCAACGACGCCTGCGTTCGCTCGGCGCGTCAGACGCGGGTGGATTCAGTCGCCTTCGACGCCCAGCGCCTCGCTAGGTGTCGGCAAGCGCGAAGCTCACTGCCGCCTGGGCGTGCAGCAGCGTGGTCGGGAAGTACGGAACATCCACATCGTCGGCCGAAACAAGCAGCTCGATTTCGGTGCACCCCGCAATCACGCCCTGCGCCCCACGATCGATCATGCGGCCAATCACCTCGAGATAGCTGGCCTTCGATTCAGGATTGATCACGCCCTGCACGAGCTCGTCGTAGATCACGTCGTGCACCAGCGTGAGGTCTGGTTCGTCTGGAACCAGGACGTTGAGTCCGTGGCTCACCAGACGACCTCGATAGAAGTCTTGTTCCATGGTGTAGCGAGTGCCGAGGAGTGCGACGGTCGAGAGGCCCTGGTCGACAATGGCAGTTGCTGTCGTGTCGGCCAAGTGCAGAAACGGCACGCTGATCGCAGCCTCGATCGCGGGAGCGACCACGTGCATGGTGTTGGTGCACAGCACAACAACGTCCGCCCCGCTCGTTTCGAGACGCTTCGCGTCAGCGGCCAGCAGCTCACCAGCAGCACCCCAGTTGCCTGCGGCTTGCAGCTCTTCGATGGCGGCGAAGTTGTAGCTGCGAATGATGAGATCAGCGGACGCAACCCCACCCAAGGCAGCTCGCACGCCCTCGTTGATGAGGCGCTCGTATTCGATCGAGCTTTCCCAACTCATGCCACCCAGCAGTCCGATGGTTCGCATGGCGCGACCGTACGTCAAAGCTCGCGCTGGCTTGCGCGCGGGCAGGCCAATGTTCTGAACTCTGGGTATGCGTCACGACGAGCAAGTGCGACTGATCAAAGAGCTAGTTGCCCATCTCGATGCCGGCACCACGGTTGATGCGGGCGGATTGCGGCGTATCCCCACCGATAGCTACACCGACTTGGCGCGCGCTGAACAAGAGATGGAGCTCTTCTTTAAGACGAAGCCACAGTGCCTCGGTTTGTCGCTCGATCTGCCAGAACCCGGATCGTTCCTCACCTCGAACGACCTCGGTGTGCCCGTGCTGGCCACACGCGACAGCGACGGCACGTTCAAGGCGTTTGTGAATTCGTGCCGACACCGTGGCGCCATTGTCGAATCAGAACCGTCCGGTACGAAGCGTCGATTCACCTGCCCGTTTCACGCGTGGACCTACGACACGGCTGGCACGTTGGTTGGCTTGCCCAAGACCGAGCACTTCGGCCACGTCGACACGGATTGCCTCGGCCTTGTGCCCCTGCCGGCCGAAGAACGTCACGGGCTGCTACTTGTGCAACCAGACCCCGACGGCGAGCTAGATATCGATGACCTGCTGGGCGACTGGCTCAACGACGAGTTCCCCACGTGGCGGTTCGACGACATGGAACCTGTGTCGCGCGATGCCTACGAGATGGCGTGTAACTGGAAGCTCGCCATGGACACCTTTGGCGAGACGTACCACTTCTCGTCACTTCACAGCGACACGTTGTTCAACTCGTTCCATGGCAACGTCCAGCTCTACACAAGCGACGCCAACAACCACCGCATGATCCTGTGTCGGCGTGACATCGATGTGATGCGCAACATGCCGGAAGACCAATGGGACATCACGGTGGCGGGGCTCCCCGTCTACTGGATCTTCCCCAACGTGATCCTCATGCCAACGCGATTCGGCTGCTTTTTGGTGCGGGCCTATCCCGACCCCGCCGACCCCGGTCGCCACGTGAGTCGCATTGGCTTCTACATGTACACCGAGCTCACGAAAGCCACGGGCCCCGAGGCCGTTGGTGTGAAAGAACACATCGCTGGGATGGCTGAAGGATTCGCTCAGATCATTCGCGATGAGGACTACCTCATGGGTGAATCACAGCAGGCTGCGGCCAATGCTGGTGCGTTGGAGCACGTGATCTTTGGCCGCAATGAACCGGCGCTGCACCACTATCACAACACCTACCGAGCGAAGCTTGGCCTTGAGTTGCTGCCGCTGCTTGATGCCGCGGATGTCAAGGGCTAACTACCAGCCGAGAATCCACCCGAGCAGGTACAGGCTGGCCGGGATCGCAAGGAAACACAGCATGAGCAGACGGCTGAGGAGCCGGGCCCGACCTCTGGCGACGGAGGAACCGTTGCGCATTGTTTCGGCCATGTCGCGATGGAACGCGACGGCGTAGAAGGGGCCAATTCGATCGAAGTCGTCTTCGTGACCGTTCCACTTGCTCATTGGTTGGATGTGTCCCTTTCGTGTGGTCAGTAAACGAGGGGGACCGAAGCTTGGTTCCGGATCGGGCAGTTCTGCCTGTGCGGAGAGTCGTCTGCCTCACACGGATGGCGGTGTTGGCGCATCGGACCGCACCGACGCAACGATGTCGAGCAATAGCTCGTCGGTGCCGTGCGAACCTTGCAGCTGGACACCAAGGGGGACGCCGCCCTGCACGGTTGGAATGGCAGCACTCGGCTGGCCCGAGAAGTTCGCCAAGCTGCAGATCAACCCCGCGAGCGACCCGTCGGGGTGAGGTTGGCCAACTGGCCACGGCATCACGGTGAACGTTGGCAGCAGAAGTGCGTCGGCCTGACTCGTCCACGCTCGTGCGGCGGCGCCCGCTGCGTCGTTTACCCGTTGGCGGGATTCGGCCCACGTTGTCGCGTCGATATCGCGCCCTCGTTGGGCTGATTCGAGGACCTCAGCTGAGAGATCGGCTGATGTTGCGGGTCGTCCCAGCTGCGCTTCGATCCAGTTGGTCACCGCAGCCCGATGCGCATCGGTCAGCGTTGCCACCTCGTTGCCAATCACGGCCCCAAACTCCTCGAAGAAGGTTGGCTCGATCGCGACGATCTCGTGCCGCTCACGCAACACGTCAGCAACCTCGGCCAGTGCGTGATCGATCTGCGGCTCGACGGGGAGCCCGAACGGCATGGCCTTGAGGACCCCGATACGACGGATGGGTTCGGGCGGCTCGCTTGCAGGCGGCGAGAGCTCGGCCAGCACTGCGGAGAGATCACGGGCCGATCTGGTCAGCACGAAGTCGGAGTGCATCCCGAACGGATCGTCGATGCCAGCCAACAGACGGCTCGGAACCCGCCCAGTCGTTGGTCGAAGCGTGAACAGTCCGCAGCAGCTCGCGGGGTAGCGAAGCGACCCGGTCGAGTCCGAACCATGAGCGAGCGGCACGATGTGCGCAGCAACAGCCGCGGCCGACCCTCCACTTGAACCACCGACGGTGAGGCGGGTGTCCCACGGGTTGCGGGTTGGTGGCCCGATTGGAGGTTCGGTGGTGATGCCGGTCATCAACTCCGGCACGGCCGCCTTGCCGACGATGACAAAGCCCAGGTCCTCCAGCATCTGGGTGAGTGGGGTGGTGAGCGTCGAGTGGTAGTCGATCGACTTGAGCGCGTTGGTGCCCATCCAGAGCGGTGTGCCTGCAAGCTCTTGCCCCGCGTCCTTGAGCACGATGGGCACGCCGGCGAATGGTCCGGTGGCCGTCTCGGCTCGGGCCAGTGCTCGTTCCGGAAGCAACACGGTGATGGCTTCGAGTTCGCTCTGCGCTTCTGCTCGTGCAAGAGCAAGCGACACGAGCTCGACGGCCGACACCGAACCGCTGCGAACGAGTTCCGCCTGCGCCGTCGCATCACGGGCGAGGACGGGTTCAGACGCTTCAAGGCTCATGAACCACCATGCCACGCGTCGTGCTTATCGATCCGGCCGCCTACAACACGACTCTCGCCAACCATCGTCTCTCTGGACGATTGATCATGTATCGGGGACAATGAGGTATTCACAGGCCAGGAACAAGCGATCAGGGTGGAGGCATGATCAACAACACGAACCAAACCAAAGTCCTGAAAGCCCTGGCCAAGAAGTCGTTCTGCACGCTTGCCACGGTGTCGCCAGCGCACCGTTCGCACAGTGCAGGCGTGGTGTATGAGTGGGTCGACGGCTCGCTGTGGGTCCACATGTCTCGCAGCAGTCGGAAGGCTCGGAACATGGCAGCGTCTGGTGACGCTGGCGTGTGTGTTCCGTTCCGGCGCCTGCCGGTTGGGCCGCCGTTCACCATCCACTTCCAAGCCATCGCAGAGCTTGTCCCGATGGACAGCAGC
Organism: uncultured Acidimicrobiales bacterium; assembly: GCA_938009905.1. Lineage (GTDB taxonomy): Bacteria > Actinomycetota > Acidimicrobiia > Acidimicrobiales > SZUA-35 > CALEWY01. The sequence continues at coordinate 5,059 of CALLGK010000106.1, forward strand.
GAGGCTCGGACTCTCCTCGATGCAGGAAAGCTTGGGTCGATCTCCGGCCATGGTGCACTCAAGATGGAGGACGGTGTGTTCGTAAAGCTCACGCCGCGGGGCACCGTGCACACGTTCGGCATCGGCGTGAAGACGATCGACCTGATTCGCGATCCGATCGGCGCTGGCCCCCGCAGCTTCACGTTCGACCAGGCCGCAGCATGACCGTCCAGGCGGTGGTCCTTGTGGTCAGCATCGTGGCGGCTGGCCTATCGGCGGGCCTGCTCTTCGGATGGCTCGTGTCGGTCATCCCTGGCACTGCTCGCATCGACGATCGGTCGTTCGTTCACACGATGCAAGAGATCAACCTCGCCATCATCAACCCGGCTTTCCTCATCCCCTTTGTGCTCACGCCCGTTGCGCTGATCGGCGCCGCGGTTCTGCTCTATCGATCCGGCAATACCCCTCAGGCCACCGGGCTCGTGGTTGCCGCAACGATCTATGTTCTCGGCGTGCTTGGTGTGACCATTGGAGGCAACATTCCGCTCAACAATGCATTGGCTGAGCTGAACATCGACGAGTTGTCGATGGAAGGGCTTGCGGCGGAGCGCACGAAATTTGAGCAGCGTTGGAACCGTTGGCACGCAACACGTACCGCAGCCTCGGTTGCTGCGTTTGTGGTTGCCCTTTCGGTGTCAACAACGAACGTTGGAGGCTAAGTGACGTCTGATTCCGTTGATGCAGTTCTCGACGCGGCCCCTGTAGCCCTTGCCGGCATCCCCGACGCAGGCGACCCGCTGGCCGAGGCTCTGCAGCACCTACGGATGGATGGCATGTTCTATTGCCGCTCCGAGCTCACCGCTCCCTGGGGGCTCGAGCTGCCGCCGATGCCGAACTGCCTGTGGTTCCACGTCGTGCTCGACGGTACGTGTGTGCTCACCACGTCAGCCGGCACCGAGCTTCGAGTAGGGGCCGGCGACATCGTCGTGCTGCCCCATGGCGCAGGACACTCAGCTGGCGACGACCCAGCTTCACCGACACCGCTGGTATTCGATTTGCCGCACGACTACATCAGCCGGCAGTACGCGGTGCTCCATCACGGTGACGGTGGCGCAGCGTGCTCGATTATCTGCGGCGTTGTGCATCTCGGCCACCCTGCGGCCCGTCAACTGCTCACGGTGCTACCCGAGATCATGCACGTTGATGCCGCAACTGGTCGGCGCCAATGGGAGTGGTTGCCAAGCATCCTCACCTTGATGACCGCCGAAGCGTCGACGACCCGCCCGGGCGGCGAAACCGTCATCACCAGACTGAGCGACATCTTGGTGGTGCAAGCCATTCGGGCCTGGATCGAAACCAGCCCGGATGCGCAGACCGGTTGGCTCCAGGCGCTGCGAGATCCGCACATCGGTCAGGCGATCACGCTGGTGCATCGCGACCCAGCGCACGACTGGACCGTGGCCAGCTTGGCCAGCGCCGTCGGGATGTCGAGATCGAATCTCTCGGCTCGATTTACCGAACTCGTTGGTGTGTCGCCCAAGAGCTACATCACGTCGTGGCGGATGCGAACCGCCGAGGATCTGTTGCGCGACCCATCCCTCTCGTTGGCACAGATTGCAAAGGCCACGGGCTATCAGTCTGAGGCCGCGTTCAGCCGAGCCTTCAAACGTGAGGTTGGCAAAGCCCCAAGCCAGGCCAGAACAACGCCCGCTCTAATGGACGCTGCACTGGGCTGATGACGCTGCGCTGGGTTGATAGCGGCTAGGAGATGTCGACCGTCTCGAACGTAATCTCGGGTTGATTGTCCTCAGTGAACCGAACCCCATCAGGTCCCTGACGTGGGACGACGTAGACGACGGCATGTTGGGGAGCCCACACGCAGTTGATTGATGGATCCTGGAACGTCGTGTGTACGAAGCCCCCGTCGGCTGGAACCAGCTCGAACCCAATCGGGGCACAGGCGCTGTAGGCGACAACAAGCACGAACTCTTCGGCGAGACCGACGGCGTTGAGCTGGGCTTGGAGCCCGGCGGGGTAGGAGTCTTCGTCTTCATTGACACCCACGACGCGACCAACGAGTTCTGCTGCGGCATCGCCCCCGAGTTCGAAGAAGGTTGCGCCGTCAGAAGGCGCGTCATTCGTCGTATCCCGCTGGATGTACACGCCGACTGGGGTCACACCATCGAGCCGTGACGGCGGAGGAACGGTGACTGGTTGTCCCTCGATGTCTGGAACGCTGTCGGGAGCGAAGACAACCGTACCGTCGGCTGTCTCGACGTGCTGCGGGACGATGAACAGCGATGCGTATGGGGTGAGCGCTTCACAGACTGTTTCGTTGTCCTGGACGAGATCCACAGCGATGTCAGTCGTGCTGATCAGCAGCCTCGCTTCAACCGGTTGGCACGCGTCGGTGATGGTGAGGAGGACCATTTCACGTCCCCAATCGACGTCGCCGACGAGGCTCACGTCCAGCAGTTCGTACATCCCAAACGCAAGGCTGTTCTCGAGCCGAGCGAGCTCAACATCGTCAAAAACGGCAACGGGTGCGGTCAATCCAGCCGAGGGCGGATTGTCAACGGAATGAAAGCTGTGGGCATCAATCCGAACGGTCCTTTCATCAGCGGGCACGGTGTCGTCCGGTTGCGCGATGACGCTGTCTGACGGGGGTTCGGATGTGTCCGATGGAGCCGATTGTGGATCGGCCGCGCAGCCCGCAGCGACAACGAGAATGGCGACAAGAACCAGCCATGCAGGACGTTTCCAAGGCTGAAATCGAGCGTGTCTCATGCAATCTCCGACGCAATGGTTGGCTCGCTGGTTCCCCTTCTGAGGAGATTTCTGCGAAGCGTTACATCACTGATCGGAGGCTTCAGACCGTTCGATGAGGGCTCGGAGCATCTTGAAGTCGCCAACTACTCGACAACGGGAGTGCCTCCGGGGCGGAAGATGGCGCTTCGGGCGTCGACGATCATGGCATCGCTGAAGGAGTTGACCGCCTGGGCGTCGACGGCTGTCTCTGAGACGAGAAAGAGGAGCCCGAGCGAGGCAAAGACGGCGGCCATCAGAACGCCAACGGCGATGAGTGTTCGTTGGTTGGTGGTCAGTTGTTCGAGTTGGAGGGTGAGTGCAGTAACCATGTCGGTCCCCGTTCATGAGAAGTTGTTTCGTTCACCGCTACCAACCGGTGGTCAGCCCTGATCGCTTCCGGAACGGGCCTTGCCAAGTTGTGAACGATCGCGGGTTCTCACTTCTGGGGCCTCTCGCCCGACGGGTAGAGGACATGACGAATGCCGTCGAAATCTCTGACCTCCGCAAATCGTTCGGCTCCAAGCGAGCTGTCGATGGATTGAGCCTTGCCGTTCCCACCGGAACGTTCTTTGGGCTGGTCGGTCCGAACGGTGCAGGGAAGTCGACAACGCTCAAGATGAGTACCGGTCTGCTTCGCCCCGACTCGGGTTCGATCGTGGTCGATGGACTCGACGTCTGGAACGACACGCGCCTGATCAAAGAGCGCATCGGCGTGGTCCCAGAAGATCTGCGCTTGTTCGAGCGGCTCACTGGCCGCGAGCTACTTGAGTACGTGGCGTTGCTGCGACAACTCGGTCGGCCGGAAGCTCGTCGGCGCTCAGAAGAGCTCATCCAGGCTCTCGATCTGTCAGAAGCTGCGAGCCGACTGGTCGTCGATTACTCGGCCGGTATGCGCAAGAAGGTCGCGCTTGCCGCTGCCATCCTGCATCGGCCGACGGTGCTGTTTCTCGACGAGCCATTCGAGTCGGTCGACCCGCTGAGTGTGCGAGTGATCCGCTCGATGCTCGAGCAGCTCGTCGCCGGTGGTTCGACGGTGGTGTTCTCGAGCCACGTCATGGAAGTGGTCGAGCGAATCTGTGACCGCGTTGCCGTTGTGCACGCGGGCCAGGTCGTAGCGCAAGGGCCGACGCAAGAGCTGTGCGACGGTCGTCGCCTCGAAGACGTGTTTGCCGACGCCGTGGGAGGAACCAATGAGGCCGTCGAGCTGGACTGGCTCGGCGTCTCGTGATCCGGCTCTTCGTTGGTCTGAAGCTTCGCCTGCTACGAAACACCTTCCGGTCTTCGGGTGGTCCGGCCCTTCTCTTGTTCTGTTTCATCGTTGGGGCAGCGTCATTCGCATCGTTCGTCTACATCATGCGAACGTCAACAGGCATGGCTCGCTGGCTAGCGCCGGTGATGACCTTTGCGGTTGCTGGTGGCTGGGCATTTGGCCCGATCGTGTTTGGCGCGTCGGACGAGACGATCGACACCAGTCGGTTAGCCCTCCTGCCCCTACGCGGTCGCGACCTTGCGCCAGGCATCACGGCGGCGAGCCTGATCGGGCCCGCTCCCATTGGCATGACCGCCACCCTGCTTGCGTTCGCAACACACCCGCTGACGCAAGACCAGGGAGCGACGATCCTACGCATGATGCTCATCGCCATTGCCGTCGTCGCCACGATGGTGTTTGCGGTCGTGACGTCGCGGCTGGTGCTCACCGCTCTCGGAAATGCGCTGCGTCGCCGCAATCGGCGCGATACCGCAACCATCTTCGCTGGTCTTGCCGCTGGGTTCCTTGCTGTTGCCTCGCAGATCGCTCGCTACGTCGGCGTTGACGCAAACCTAATTCGCAGCGTCGGCAAGGTGGTTCGCTGGCTTCCCGGTGGATGGAGTGGCGAGGCCATTGGTCAGCTGATGCGCGGTGATTCGTTCGTGATTCCCGTGATGTTGATTGCCGCCACCATCGCCCTCACGCGGGTGCTGGCGCAGCTTTGGAATGGCGTGCTGACGACGGCGTTGTCAGACGTGGCTGAGGGAGGGGAAGTCACGTCGATCGACGGTCACATGCTTGGTGACCCGGCAGGGGAGTGGACCGCGTCGCTGCCAGCTCGTTACCGGCCATCTGCCGAGCTGCTTCGCCTCGTGATTGCGAAGGAGCTTCGCTACCTGCGTCGTCATCCTCGCTACCGGATTCAAGTGGTCACGCAGGCCATCGTGCTGTTCGTCGGCGGCGCGCCGTTCATCGCTGCCATCGCCAATCGTCAGCCCGAAGCGGTGTTAGTTGGCTGCGTGCCAGCCCTGACGGCTGGCATCACTAGTTCGAACCTCTTTGGTGCAGATGGTCGTGCGTTGTGGGGAGAAGTCGTGGCGCTGCCCTCCCTCAAGATTGTGTTGCGTGGCCGATCGCTGACGTTTGCGCTGCTCGGCCTGGCCGCATCGGTAGTGGTGACACTCGGAACCGCGGCGTGGACGGGCGGCTGGCAGTATGCCCATGTGGCGCTGACTGCATCGATTGGTATGGCGCTCACCGGCGCTGGCGTTGGTTCGTTTACGTCCACGCTCGCTCCAGTGAACTTTCCCGATGACTCAAACCCCAATCCCTTTGCCACCGAAACGACCGGCCAGGGCTTCGTGAACGCGCTCATCACGTTCTCCGGTGTGCTGGTGGGCCTCGCCCTCGCAGGCCCGATTCTCTACGGCTTGGCCAGAGCTCGGATGTCGGCGGCAGACGGCATCATCGTGATGGCGCTGGCACCCGTGTACGGCCTTGGGTTGTATGTCGCCCTTACCGCGGTTGCCGGCCGACGGGCCGATCGCAAAGCTCCCGACCTCGTCTCTCTTCTGGCGTAGCCACCCATGCACGTCATCTCGGACTCTGCTCGGTTTCCCCCGCCTGGCGGCATCTACCGCGTGGAGGTCGAGGGTGGTCGCATGAGGCTGCGCCGCGCGCTGCTGCGAGACGTTCGCCTTGAGCGCCGGTTGGTACGGGCCATGTTTTGGGACCCTCACGAGGGGCGCCTTGTCTTCTTCGAGGCCGATCGCGAACGTCCCCGAAGTTGGATCGTGAGATCTCCGGAGTTGTTGCGGCAGATCGCCGCGACTCCGGACTTGCCGTTCCTTGGACCCCGCACGGCGATTTGGGATGACGATGCTCGACTGGCGAAGGGCCAGACGCTTCCGCTCAAGGCGTACATCGAGGACACGACGCCATACGCAGCCTCGAGCGTCAATGAAATCGAGCGCTTCCTACGCAACGCAACCTTTACTCCCGACGTGCCGAGCGACCATTGGCTTCGTCCCCGGGAGTTCGAAGAGCACCCTGTTGGCGACTGTGAAGATCATGCATGGTGGGCCTGGTCGAAGTTGCGAGACCTGGGCCTCTACGCGGAGATCGTCTTCGGTTCGTGGAGCAACCGTGGGCTTCCGCCAGAGAACCACGCGTGGGTGAGGTTTGTGGAAGACGGGGTGCTGTTCAACATGGAGACCACGGCGAAGACGATCACCATGATTGCCCCGTGGCACGACGTCGTAGATGCCTACCAGCCCGACGTTGGCGTCGACTCCGGCGGGATGCTCTGGCAGTATTCGCCGATCCCTGGCGGGTAGGCGATCGGAACGCTCGTGCGGTTGCCCCTCAACTCAAGGGGCCAACCCGCCGATCTTCTCTAGAGAGCGGCCATTTCTGGCGCTCGTGAGGAGGGAGGTTGGTATGGACCCCACGACACTGCACGGCCAAGATTCATCACTCGAGACGAACGCTGAAACGATCGATCGGGCGATGCCCGAACACGATCAAGGCGACTCCTCGCATCGTCGCCGTGCCACCGACGCAGTACCACTTGGGGCAATCTTCAGCCCTGGCCGATCCGGCTCAACCTGGCTTGGATCGATGGTGTCGAGCCACCCCGATGTCGAATATCGCTTTGAGCCTGTCCTGCGGATGCGCGACTTCGACACCGATGTCGCTGCCGTCGACGACAAGCTGCAAGGCGGCGGTTCAACGACCGCGGCCGAACTTCACGAACTGTTTCGACGGGTCGACCCGACCGTCACCAAGCCGCCCTTTGTCGCCGCCAACAGCTGGTCGCCTGTCCCCGCTCTCAAGGGTGCGGCGTGGGCGCTGGCGAAGGCAGGAGTTCCTCAGAGCGACGTGCTCTTCCAAAAGGCCATGTCGGTGTCGGACGACGCCCGCATCGTGTTTAAGGAAGTTGAGCGTCTTCACCTGCTTCGCGCCGTGGCTCAGATGCCCGAAGTGCCGATCGTCTACTTGCTTCGTCACCCAGCGTCTGTCGTTGCCAGCCGGCTGGAGGGAATCGCGTCTGGCTTGATGCCTGAGATCGACCGGGATTCGCTCGCACGCTCTCTCGCCAACCGACCAGACCTGGCTCGCAACATCTCCTCGATCGACGAGCTCAGTCTCGTGGAACTCGAAGCCCTCTCGTGGCGGATGAATGCCGACGCGGCCCTTCTGTCGCTCGAAGCCCATCCTGCCGTGCGGGTGGTCTTCTACGAAGGTCTCGCCCGCGATCCAGAACCACAGCTCGCCATCGTTCTCGATCACCTCGGGTTCGATGAGTCGCCTGCCACGAAACGGTTCATCGAGCTCTCTCGCTCGCAGGCTTCTCGTGCTCGTCGGATGTGGCACGGCGAGGTAACCGCCAACGGCTACTTCTCGGTCTTCCGCTCGACGGCGATCCTGCCTTGGCAGGTTGCCCTCCCAGCATCAGATCTTGATGATCTGCTTGCCATTGTCGAGGGCAGTCCGGCGATGCAACGGGCTCACGCCGTCGGGGAGTGGACCTAAGCGCTGTTGGCTACTCCTCGCCGACGCAGTCGAGGCTGAACTCGTCGTTGCCGGTATTGATGACGATGTTGATGTCGTCGTCGGCGGTCGAGAGCGAGAAGTTGAGTGAGCCCCAGTCGATGTCGTCGACGTCGAACCCGTCGTCGCCAACGATCGAAGTGAACGAACAGGTGCAGTCGTCTTCTTCGAAGGTGATGGTGCCGTCTGCCTCGAAGAGCTCTTCGAACTCCTCCATGGTTGGTTCGTCGTGTGACCCTTCGCCGGCCACGGTTGTCGATGCGGATGCGGCGGCACCGGCCACAAGAATTCCAAGGGTTGCCACCGTTGCGGTTGTGCCAACGGCGACGCCGGCAAGAAGCCGACCGAGCGTGCGGCTTGTGCGGTAACTACGTGGGGCAGGTGGGGTTGTCATGGCGATCTCCTTGATCGAAGCAAGCCAGGCAATGTGCGTGGCCAGCAAGGTTCGTTGGTTCGAGATCCATCGTGAGGCAGCCCCGATTTCGGCACATCAGCTGATTGGTCAATGTCGACTAGCCGAACGACCAGGAATCAGCCTGGCTGAAAGCGATTCCCGTTGACCCGCTCGTCGCTTCGTGGTGAGGTGCACCATGGCTGACTCATCCCATGATCCGACCACCGTGATTCTCGGCTCGATGGATCGCATGATGGACCAGTTGCTGGGACGTCTCGACGGGCTCACGCAAGACGAATATCTCTGGGAGCCGGCCCCTGCCGCGTGGTCGGTTCGAATGGGCGACGACGGCATCGCCAAGGTCGAAGGCGCCGGCGAACGCGACGCCGATCCACCACCGGTCACAACGATCGCATGGCGGCTTTGGCATATCGCGATCGACTGCTTCGACGACTACACGCGACGCTTCGCCGGCGACGGCTCGGATGCGTCTGCGGTGTGGACGATGGACCCAGCCGAGGCGGTCAGCTCGCTCACAACCGCATGGCAGGGCTATCGCGCCGTGATTGCTGGGCGTGTTTGGTCAGACGAATTGGGGGACAACTGGGAGGTCTGGTCGCGAAGCTGTACGGCCGATATGGCCATGCACGCCAGCAATGAGCTTGTGCATCACGCGGCGGAGGTTGCCCTTCTTCGCGATCTCTATCGAGCGTCGAGGTAGCGCTCGTCATTCGTGCTGGGTGCACGGTCGGTTCTACGATGATGCAAGAACCAAGATCTCGCACAGGGGGACCACCGTGGACGATCTGATCATCAACGGAGCGACGATTGTCGACGGGACGGGAGCCGAATCCTTCACCGGCAGCGTTGCGGTAAACGACGGCGTCATCACCGAGGTCGTGCGCGACGCGGCCATCGAAGGTGACGCGGCGCGAACGCTGGATGGCGACGGGCAGCTGCTCACGCCGGGCTTCGTCGACATTCATACCCACTTCGACGGCCAATTCTGCTGGGACAAACAGGTGACCCCGAGCAGCTGGCATGGCGTCACCACCGTGGTTGCCGGCAACTGCGGTGTTGGCTTTGCGCCGGTGCGACCCGGCACCGAGGAGTCGCTGATCGAGATCATGGAGAGCGTCGAAGACATCCCCGGCGTTGCTCTCAACGAGGGCATCACGTGGGAGTGGGAGAGCTTTGGCGACTACCTCAACGCCATCGACACGCCGTACTCGATCGACATTGGCACGCAAGTGGGACACGTCGCGCTGCGTCACTACGTGATGGGTGAGCGTTGTTACGACGATGCGACGGTTGAAGACATCACGGCCATGGCCGAACTGACGCGTCAGGCATTGGCCGACGGAGCCATGGGGTTCTCGACCTCACGGTTCTACGCCCACCGCGACAAGCAAGGCGAGGTGATCCCCGGCACCAAAGCAACCGCTGATGAACTCTTGGCCATTGGTGAGGCTCTGCGCGAGGCGGGTCACGGAACCATCGAGTTGGTGTCCGACCATCTCAACGAGGCAGACGAGCTGCAATGGATCGAACACATCGCTCGCCGCAGCGGCCGCCCCGTGACTCCGTTGGCCAACGCAAACCCCGTCGACGAACTGTGGGCCCTCGCCGGTCGATTGGCCGAAGACGGTCTACAGATTCGACCACAGGTTGGTGCACGACCGGCCTCGTTGCTGCTGAGTCTCGAAGGAACGCTCAACCCAATGAAGCAGTTCGTGTCGTACAAGGCGATTCGTGATCTGCCGATTGAGGAGCAGCAGCGACACCTGCTCGATCCGGAGTTCCGAGCCCGCATTTTGGCCGACGAACAGCGCGAAGCGCGGTTCGCTGAAGCCACTGCGTTCAGCTCAACCTGGCACAAGATGTATCCGCTGCCAGAAGACCTCGGCTACGAACCGACCTACGCCGACTCGATCGCCGGCAAGGCCGAAGCGCAGGGCCTGCACGTGCGCGAAGTACTCATGGACACGATGGCGGCTGGCACGCCGATCCTCGTCTTCGTTGGCGCCTACCCGGGCGACCTCGAAGCGCAGCGAGAGGCCCTCGAACGAGAGCAGTCAGTGTTCGGGCTGTCTGACGGCGGCGCCCACTGCGGTGTGCTCTGCGATGCCAGCGTGCCCACGTACATGCTCGCCTACATGAGCCGCGATCGAGTCAAAGGTCCGCTGCTGCCGATCGAATTCACGGTTCACAAGATGACTCAGGACACCGCGCAGCTCTACGGCATGCACGATCGAGGCGTCATCGCCTCTGGCTACAAGGCCGATCTCAACCTCATCGACTTTGATGCGTTGCAGCTCGAAGCTCCAGAGATGATCTACGACCTCCCGGCGGGCGGGAAACGAATCGTGCAGCGAGCCGCTGGCTACACCGCAACCATCAGCGGCGGCGAGGTCACGTACGAGAACGGCGAGCACACCGGCGCCATGCCGGGCCGTCTCATTCGGGGAGGCTCGTGACGGCTCCGCTCTCGGGCATCAAGGTGCTCGAGGTGGCCAACATGATCGCGGCACCCAGTGCCGCGGCGATGATGGCCGACCTCGGTGCTGAGGTCGTCAAGGTCGAGCCCCCAACCGGAGACATCATCCGCGGTGCAGCGCTCGGCCGGGTGGAGCCCGACCCGTGGTTCAACCTCGACAATCGAGGCAAGCAGGGCATCGCCATCGATCTCAAGGAAGACGATGGCATCGATGTTGTGCATCGGCTGGCCGCTTCGGCCGACGTGTTCGTCACGAACCTCACGATTGAACGCCAGCGTCGCTTTCGGCTTTCGGCACAAGACATCCACGCTGTTGCGCCAACGGCGGTCCACGCGTCGCTGAGCGGCTACGGAGCCAGCGGCCCAGAGGCCCACAAGCTGGCCTACGACATGACAGCCTTCTTCGCTCGCGGTGGCATTCAGCACATGGTGTCTGAGCCTGGTAGCGCGCCTTCGGCGTTTCGTCCTGGGCAGGGTGATCACACCTCTGCGCTGTCGTTGCTGTCGTCGATCTTGGCCGCCCTTCGGCTCCGTGATCAGACCGGTGAGGGCCAAGCCGTTGAGGTCTCGCTCTATCAAGTTGCGGCGTGGACCATTGCCAGCGATCTGTCGTCTGCGCTGGTTGATGGCTCAGAGCCCGTACGCACCCCGCGAGCTGATTGGTCCACACCGCTCACCGCCCGCTTCGAATGCAGCGACGGAAAGTGGGTTGCCTTCTGTATGCCGGGGCCGAAGGACTTCTTCCCTGCCTTTGCCGAGTGCCTTGGCCACCCCGAATGGTGCGACGACGAGCGATTCAACTCAGTGTCGGCACGGGCCAACCACGCCACCGAGATGATTGCCGCCTGTGATGCGGCCTTGGCGACGGCCGATCGAGCCACCTGGGCCGAGCGCTTCGACGCCGCTGGTCTGACCTGGGGCCCGGTGCACGATCTTGACGACATCCAACATGACCCGCAGGCCCATGAGCTCGGTGTGTTCGAGACAATTGACGACCACGAGGCCGGACCGTTCCAGACCGTGAGTGCACCATTCAGCATCAAGGGTGCCGATGTCGCCGTGCGGGGCCGCGGTCCCGATCTCGGTGAGCACTCGCGGAGCGTCTTGGCCGCAGCGGGTTGGGCCGCGGAGGAGATTGACGACCTCGTGCGCCGTGGCGTGATCGCCGATCAACCGGGCAACCCTCAGCCCCGCCGCCCACCACCTGGTTCGTAGCCGGCGAGACCCTCAGCAAGTCGGGATGAAATCGCAGATGTACATGCGTTTGCCCAAGAGTCGTCGTAAGTCTGCTTGCAGCTAGCGCTTCCAGATCTGCTGAGACTCAACACCGAGTGCCCGGTTGAAACGCGCTGATGCGTTCTCCCACGCGATCAGTTCGGTGAGCACCACGATGGCTTCGGTGGAGAACTCGGCCTTCACTCGGGCAAACAGCTCGTCACTGACGAACTCGCCGTTGAGGTCGCTCGCGGTCATCGCATCGGCGTAGTCGAGCGCAACCAGCGTGCGATCGTCGAACAGTGTGCGGTCGAAGGCTTGGTCAGCAATGGTGAGCAGTTGCGCTTCGGAGACATCGTGATCTGCTGCGACCGCAGCGTTGATGTCCTGTCAAAACACGCACCCGACGAGCACCGCCACCCGACGATTCACGAGCGCTGACAATGGCGCGTCGATCATGCCAGCTTTGTCGAGGGCACCCCATACTCCTCGGGCTCCCTTGAACACCTCTTCGCTGTGGGCATAGAGAAGGTGGTTCTTGAGCGGAGCTCCAAAGATGCCAACTTGCGCATCGAGCACCGCCTTCACTCGGGGCGGTGCGGTTGCGGGATCGATCTCGGGAATGCGAGGCATGAGGTTCCTAACTGCTGGGGGTCTGGTTGTGGGCGGGCATTATCGTGCCGACGCACGACCCGAACCCGATGCGGTAGCCGTCGCCTTGCGCGTGACCGTGCAGGGCGATCGTGTCGCCGTCTTCTACGAAGGTGCGTGTCTCGCCGCAGTCGAGCGTGATGGGATCGTCGCCGCCCCACGACATTTCGATTAGTGACCCGTAGGTGCCACGGTCGGCACCTGAGATCGTGCCAGAGCCGAGCAGATCACCGGTGCGCATGGCGCAGCCCGATGATGCGTGGTGGGCCAATTGCTGAGCTGACGAGTAATACATGCTGCTGAAGTTGGTGTTGCTGATAATCGAGTCGTTGCCGGCTGCTGGTGCCATCGAGATCGACAACTCGATGTCGTAGTTCATCGGCACGGAGTCGGCGAGATGGGGGAGGAGTGGCCACTCGCGCTTCGGCGTTGAGCACCGGAACGGTTCGAGGGCGGCCTTCGACACGACCCACGGGCTGATGGTGGTGGCAAAGGCCTTGGCCTGGAACGGGCCGAGTGGTTGGTATTCCCAGGTCTGAATGTCGCGGGCCGACCAGTCATTCAAGAGCACGTAGCCAAAGATGAGTTCGTCAGCTTCGTCGACGCTGATGGTCTGGCCCAGCTTGGTGGGAGTGCCGACGACCGCACCCATCTCGAGTTCGATGTCGAGCCGCTGGCAAGGCCCGAAGCTCGGAACGTTGTCATCTGGCCCTTTCGTTTGACCGAGTGGGCGGTGAATGTCCGTACCGCTGACCACGACCGTTGATGCTCGGCCGTTGTAGCCAATGGGGATGTGCAGCCAGTTCGGTGGCAGCGCGTTTTCCGGTCCCCGAAACATCGAACCAACGTTGAAGGCGTGCTGGCGTCCGGCATAGAAGTCGGTGAACTCGGCCACCTGAAACGGAAGGTGAAGCGTGACGTCGTCGATGGGTTGAAGGGCTGCTCGTGCTGGATCGGTCGGTTCGCTCAGCGACTCAACGAAGAGTTCGGTGAGCGCATGGCGCACTTCGGCCCACGCTTCGCGTCCACTGCCCATGAACGTGTTGAGTGCTGGCTCATCGAAGCCGTAGGCGGGAATCAACCCAGCGGCTTGGAGCGAGGCCAGATCGACAACCTGATCACCGATTGCCGTCGCGCAGCGGGCTTGGTCAGCCGATTCGCTGGGGCCGCTGATGACGCCAAAGGGCAGGTTGTTGAGCGGGAAGAAACTGGAAGCGTCGTTGGCTGCAGCCACCCACGATCGGATGAGGCCGCTCATGTCGGCGTACTCATGTGGTCTTGGGCGTGCCGTCGAACTTCTTGGTGATGCCGGCCCAGCAGTCGGCGTAGTTGTCTTGCAGCGGCGCTTCCTGGCCGGCGAAGGCCGTGAGGTGCTGCGGAAAGCGAGTCTCAAACATGAACGACATGGTGTGGTCGAGCTTCACCGGAGCGAGCTCGGCGTTGGAGGCCGCTTCGAAGGCATCGTTGTCTGGGCCATGGGGCAGCATCATGTTGTGCAGGCTCAGTCCGCCCGGTGCGAACCCCTCGGCCTTGGCGTCGTAGTGGCCATAGATGTTGCCCATGAGTTCCGACATGACATTTTTGTGGAACCACGGCGGGCGGAAGGTGTGCTCGGCGACAGACCAGCGTTCTCGAAACAGCACGAAGTCGATGTTGGCCGTGCCAGGCACCCCGGATGGTGCCGTGAGCACCGTGAAGATCGAGGGGTCAGGATGGTCGAACAAGACCGCACCGACCGGGCAGTAGTTGCGGAGGTCGTAGAGCATCGGGGCGTAGTTGCCATGCCAAGCAACAACGTCGAGCGGAGAGCGGTCGGTCTCACACCGATGGAACTGGCCACCCCACTTCACCGTGAGGCGTGAGGCGGCCTCGCGATCTTCGAACGCTGCCACCGGGGCCAGGAAGTCACGCGGGTTGGCCATGCAGTTGGCCCCGATTGGTCCGCGGTCGGGCAGACGAAACGTCTGGCCGTAGTTCTCGCACACGAACCCTCGAGCCGGGCCCTCAAGCACCTCGACCCGATACACCAAGCCTCTCGGGATGATGGCGATCTGAGCCGGTTCGACGTCGAGCACACCAAGCTCAGTCGCAAACCGCAGCCGGCCTTCTTGGGGCACAACGAGCAGTTCGCTGTCGGCCGACGAGAAGTAGTCGTCGGTCATGCTTTCGTTCACGAGGTAGACGTGGCTGGCCATGCCCACCTGGGTGTTGACATCGCCTGCCGTGGTCATGGTGCGCATGCCGGTGACCCACGCGAGCGGCTCGTCGGCATGGGGGAGTGGGTCCCATCGATACTGGCCGAGCGATGCCACATCTGGCACGACGTGTGGTGCCGACTTCCAGTAGGGCACCTCGATCTTGGTGTATTGACCGGAGTGCTTCACCGACGGCAGGATCCGGTAGCACCAGGTGCGCTCATTCTGCGCAGCAGGAGCGGTGAACGCCGTGCCCGAAAGCTGTTCGCCGTACAGGCCGTAGTTCACCTTCTGCGGAGAGTTCTGGCCCTTCGGCAACGCACCCGGCAACGCTTCGCTCTCGAAGTGGTTGCCAAATCCGGACATGTAGCCGTCGGTCATTGCTGCTCCTGGTTCGATGGCTCAAACCTAGCGATCGACGTGCTGTGGGGCCTTTTCGTTTCTCAGTCCCCACAGTCCGAGCACGCCGACAGGCATGAGGAGCACGGGCTGGTTGAGCTCGGTGATCAGGCTGCCACCTTCGACAACGGCGACCCACACGAAGGCCAAGCTGAACCCGATCCACATCAGTGAGATGAACATGACGAGGTAGCGGCTTGCCTCGAAGTGCTGGGGCCGGCTCGCAATGAAGAGAGCAACGGCTGAGAGCCCAATGGCCACGGTCACGATGTACCAGACAGCCAGCAACGTGAGTCGTGGGATGTCCTCAAGAGCAGAGTCTCTCAGCGGGTTCACGATGGTTGCGCCGCCGCCAATGACGTGCACCAGTTCGGTGAAGGCAGCGATGGCGGCAGCCGCAACGAGTTTCCGGTTGTTGCGTGGCGCTGCGTTGACTTCGACGGGGATTTGCTCGGTCATGGTCATGTCATAAGTGTCACTGAGTGACAGGTAATCGTCAAGACGTATCTGGCACTTTGTGCCAGATAACACATTGCCGGCGAGCCGCCTACTCCCTGTGGAGTACGGCGCAAGCCTCCCGGTGTCGGATGTGCTCACGGCGCTCAACGAAGACGATTGATGCATGATCAACGTCACCAACCTCACGAAGGCCTACGGCGACACGCTCGCTGTCGACAGCCTCACGTTCACCGTCAGGCCGGGCATCATCACCGGCTTCCTTGGCCCAAACGGTGCCGGGAAGTCGACCACGATGCGCATGATCCTCGGCCTCGACGCTCCAACCTCTGGCACCGCCACGATCGCAGGCAAACCGCTGGCCGAACACGACATGCCGCTGCGTCGCATCGGCGCCCTGCTCAACGCAGGGGCGGCCCACCCGAAACGGTCGGCCTATGACCACCTTCGAGCGCTGGCCGTGACCAACAGCATCAGCACCGCCCGAGTCGAGCATGTGCTCGAGATGGTTGGCCTCGCCGAGGTCGGCAAGCGTCGCAGCGGTGGCTTCTCGCTTGGTATGGGCCAGCGACTCGGTATCGCCGCCGCGCTGCTCGGCGACCCAGAGATCGTGATGCTCGACGAGCCCGTGAACGGACTCGACCCCGAGGGCATTCTCTGGATCCGCCAACTCCTTCAGGAGCTGGCAGCCGAAGGTCGCACCGTCTTCGTCTCGTCGCACCTGATGAGCGAGATGGAGCTCATCACCGACCACTCACGGCAAAGACACATGTGAGCAGGGCGATGACCAAGCTGCACGCAAGAGACAGAGCACAACTTGTGGTGATGGCGATCAAGACTGGGCTCACGAGCATCGACGACCTCTGAACCAAGTTCGCGGTTCGCACGGCCCTAGATCCACAATGGCCGGGTGAAGGTCTCAGAAGTTCTGCAACGTCGTTACTCAGTGCGTGGCTATCGGTCTGATCCGGTGCCGGAAGAACTGATCCGAGAAGTGTTCGACATCGCACGACTCTCGCCGTCTGGCACAAACACCCAGCCCTGGCACATCTCGGTCGTGTCTGGCGACGCCTGCGATCGACTGCGCCACGAGCTTTGCGAACTCTTCGATGCTGGCGAACCGGCGAAGCGGGGCTTTCCCGGTGGCGCCCCGGTTGATGGTGTGTACCTCGACCGGCGGCGAGCTTGTGGCTTTGGCTACTACGAGACCATGGGAGTTGAACGCAAGGACAAGGAGGGCCGAGTGCGCATTGCCCGCAAGAACTTCGAACTCTTCGGCGCTCCTCACGCCGCCTTCTTCTCGATGCCTCGCAGCTTCGGCTACCCCCAGGCGGTCGACATGGGTCTCATCCTTCAAGCCGTCATGCTGGTGATGTACGAGAAGGGCCTTGGCTGCATCGCCCAAGGGTCACTTGCCGACTATCCCGATCCCGTGCGGGCCATCGCCAACGTGCCAGACGACAACGAGATCATGTTTGGTGTCTCGTTTGGATACGAAGACATGGACGCCCACATCAACACGGTGCGTATGACGCGAGCCGCACTTGATGACGTCGTGTCGTTCACCAGCTGAGCCGAAACGTACGAGCCGCCGTGGGGCGAGGCATGTCCTCTGAGGCCACCGTCACTGGCTCGCGACCGGGCCAAGACACGCGCTGTTCGTCGGTTGGAAACCTCGCCGAAATGTATGGCGCGTACGGTCGCCGGGTGACGGCCGGTGCGCGACCTTCCGCTCGCAGATTGACTCCATGCCAAAAGAACCCAAGCAACAGATGTACCGAGGTCGTCCGATCGGCGGTGCACGCTCGACGGTGTCCCGAGACGCTCCGCCAGATCCGGAACGAATCAAGGCCGCGCTTCGAAAGCTCCAAAAGATGCACGAGGGTGGCACGATTTCTGACGCCGAGTACGAGAAGAAGCGCAAGGCCTTGCTTGACGCGTTGTTGTAGCCAACCTCCCCAACGCTACGAGGTGTGGTGCACCTCTTGGAGGCCATACACGTCGGTGTCGATTCCTTCGTAGCGAGCCTTGAGCTGGAGCGAGAGGAACTGGCTGTAGTGGCGACTTTGGTGCAGGTTGCCACCGTGGAACCACAGGTTCTCTTGCTGGGTCGGCTTCCACATATTGCGCTGCTCGCCCTCCCAAGGCCCGGGGTCTTTCTTCGTGTCTGAACCCAGGCCCCACACCTTGCCTACCTTGTCGGCCATCTCTTTGCTCACGAGCCTCTCGACGAACCCGTTCATCGATCCGTAGCCGGTGGCCAAGATGATGAGGTCGGCGTCGAGTTCTGTGTCGTCAGTGAGGACAACCGAGTTGGGCTTGATCTCTGAGATGTTGACGCCGCTCTTCAGCTTCACCGATCCATCAATGATCAGCTGCGAGGCACCGACGTCGATGTAGTAGCCCGAACCGCGGCGGAGGTATTTCATGAAGAGGCCGGACTCGTCGTCGCCGAAGTCGAGCATGAACCCGGCGTCTTCCAACGCCTTGTAGAAGTCGGCGTCCTGCTTCTTCATCTCGTCGTAGACCGGAATCTGGAACTGGTGCAGGACCCGGTATGGGATGGAGGCGAAGATCAGGTCGGCCATCTCGGTCGTGACGCCGCTGGCAAGTGCTCGTTCGGAGTACAGATCGCCAAGTGCCAGCTCCATGAGGGTGTCGCTGCGGGCGATATGTGTGCTCGAGCGCTGGATCATCGTGACGTCGGCGCCCTGCTCCCACAGTGCGGCGCAGATGTCGTGGGCTGAGTTGTTGGATCCGAGCACGACGGCTTTCTTGCCGGAGTAGTCCTCGGTGCCACGGAATGATGAGGAGTGGCTGAGTTCGCCGCTGAACGTGTCGGCGCCCGCGATCTCGGGAATGTTTGGTTTGGCGCTCATGCCGGTGGCGAACACGAGTTGTGTTGGTTCGAGCACGACCGTCTCGGTCGATCCGTCTTCCTGCACCCGGTCGACATTGACCGTCCACTTCCTTGCTCCTTCGTCGTATGAGGCGCTCGTGGCGGTGCTCTCGGTCCAGTAGTTCAGCTCCATGACCTTCGTGTACATCTCGAGCCAGTCGCCGAGCTTGTCCTTTGGCGCGAACACCGGCCAGTGCTCCGGGAACTTCATGTAGGGCAGATGGTCGTACCACACCGGGTCGTGCAGGCAGAGCGACTTGTATCGGTTGCGCCACGAGTCACCCGCCCGCTTGTTCTTCTCGAGAATGATCGTGGGCACGCCGAGTCGACGAAGGCGGGCGCCCAGACCGATGGCTCCTTGACCGCCGCCAATAATCACGGTGTACGGCTGGGTGGTGTAGCCGAGGGCGGCTTGCTCGTCTTGCCGTTCTTCTAGCCACGTCTTGCGACCGCGGGTAACCCCGTGCTCGACACCCATCTCGCGAGTGACACCTTGGGTCTCTTCGTGGCCCTTCAGTTCGACAAGCGTGGTGAGGATGGTGAAGCACTTGCCGTCGATCAAGCGCAGCTGACCATGTCCCCGACCGACGGCTGTCTCGAAGTCGAACCAGCCGTCTACGACGCCATCGGCCTCGTTGGCCTCGCCGACGATCGTGAAGTTCGACGGCTGGACCTTTGCCAGCACAGCCTCGAGCATGTCGGTGACGCCAGCGGGACCCTCAACGGTTTTGATGTTCCACGTGAAGCTCACGAGGTCGCGCCAGTAGCTCTCTTCCCCAAACAGAGCTGCAGCGCTGGCGATATCGCCAGCTTCGAGAGCGGACCCGAACGCATCGAGCCATGTGGTGAACGTTGCGGTAGGCGAAGCCACGTCGGTGGAAGTCATGTTGTCCCCTTTGAGAATCCGGATGGAGCCGCCCGACGCTCGTGAGGTTGCGAAGCAGCAACACCACTCGCCTCGCGATTATGCATCATCCGTTTTCGTGCCGCCCCTCGAACGGGCGGCTACTGCTGGCTCGGCGGTATCGAACGCGCTGAGCACTAGTGTCACCAAATGAGGTTGCTGTCGCGAGGGTTGATTGTCTTCATCGTGCTGCTGCACCTCTACATCGCGTGGTTCGAGATCTTTGCGTGGACCGAGGTCGGCCCAGACGTGTTCTCCACCTTCGATTCCGACCTGTTCCCACAGACGGTTGAGCTCGCCGCGAATCAGGGTGTCTACAACCTGTTCCTGGCGGCCGGCTTGATCTGGTCGCTGTTTATCACCGAGCGGCCCTGGCAGTTTCGAGTGGCGATGTGTTTCCTGGCGTTCGTTGCGATCGCAGGTATTGCTGCGGCCATCACGGTTGAGTTCTCGAGCGGCTTGCCGCAACTCGTGCCCTCAGTTCTCGCCATGGGGGCGACTACGATGGCGCATCGGGGCGAGGCGGAGCTCACGCAGTCGTAGTCGGCTCTGGTTGCACGTCTCGCCCGGCTCGTTTCTCGGCTCTCCGGCGGTGTGAGACGTAGCCAAACCACACGGCGCTGCAAAGCATGATGCCGATCAGGATGTAGATGAAGGTTCGCACGTGCCCGATGTCTTGATTGGCGGGAAGGGTCAGCGACCAAGCGAACGCTCCGGACGCGGCGACGAGCAGCAGTGCGAAAAAGCCCGGGAAGCGAGCTGCGAGGTACTCGACAACAAATTCACCCGCCATGGTGTGGGTATCGACCGGACACAGCCGCGTGTTTAGCTCTGTCAGAAGAGCGATTCGCAGGATGGTCGGAATTCTGGCCTCACTTCATCCGAGTGAGGTTGGGCCGATGGAGCAACAGGGAGGCTCTGCTGTGGAAGTCGTCTACCAACGTTGTCGCGTGATTGCGGATTCGCAGTCGTTCCAGAATTTCGTCCTCGGCACGATCATCGTGGCGGGCGTTTTGGTCGGAATCCAGACCTACGGGGACCGGGTCAGCAGCTATGAGCCGCTGCTGAACTTTCTCGATCTTGTCATTCTCGTCATCTTCACTGTGGAAGTCGTGGTGAAGATGCTGGCGCTCGCTCCTCGGTTCCTCGACTACTTCCGGGACTCGTGGAATGTCTTCGATTTCCTTATCGTGGCCATTGCCCTGATCGCCCTGTTCCTTCCCGATCTCAATGCCGGTTTCATCGCTGTGCTTCGCCTCGTTCGGATCTTGCGGGTGTTCAAGCTGGTCAAGGCCATTCCGAAACTGCAGCTGTTGGTTGGGGCGCTACTCAAGTCGATCCCGTCGATGGGCTACATCGGCATCCTGCTGAGCCTGCTGTTCTACATCTACTCCGCGATGGCGGTGTTCCTGTTCGCGGAGAACGACCCGGTTCACTTCGCCAATCTGCAGACCTCGATGCTCTCGCTGTTCCGAGTGGTCACACTCGAGGACTGGACCGACATCATGTACATCAGCATGCACGGGTGTGATCACTCGATCTGGGGCTACTCGGCTGCCGAGGGTTGCACCGATCCGCAGGGTTATGGCTTCCTCGGCGCGATGTTCTTTGTGAGCTTCGTGCTCATCGGCACGATGATCGTCCTCAACCTGTTCATCGGGGTGATCATGACCTCAATGGACGAGGCACGGGCCGAGGCAGAGGAACTCGACAGAGCAAAAGCTCGCGGTCTCGGCCCGACCCCAGCCGCCCCGGAGATTGACGCGCCGACACAAGAGCTCCTCGACCAGCTCGACGAACTGTCAGGCGCCATCGACTCGATCCGCTCGAACCTGGTCAAGTCCTAAGGCTCGTTCGCGACCTGTCTCCGTTGACTACATCTCGATGAGGAGCTCGTTGACCGACACGTTCGGTGGTCCGGCGAATTCCTTAGCGAACTGAGCCATCGTCGACTGGAACTCTTCACTGGTTCGCAGCGCCTCGTAGGCGGCAGCGTTGCTCCAGCGCGCGATCACACACACTTCGTTGTTGTCCCGGTTCGCCGTGAACCACGCCCCCAACCAGTCATCGTGACCGGCGACGAGCTCGCGGTTGGTCTCGTCGAACAATTTGGCGAGGCTGTCGATTGATTCGGGTCCAACGGTCACTGTCGTGATGACGGCAAACATCGTGTTCCCTCCTGCTGCGTTCTTGCTGAGGATTCTCGCAGGAGCAAGCGTTCGGTGTCTTGCCGAAACTGACGGCCTTGTCGATTTGGGTCCGATGCGACAAAGTACGAGTCGTTGAACCGAGAGGGCGTGCCGTGAAAGTCGCTGTGTTTGGAGCAACAGGACAGACCGGTCGCCATGTGGTCGATGTCGCGTTGGAGCGCGGCCATGACGTCACGGCGTTCGGGCGTTCGGTCGAACGCATCGAGAATGACCATGCCGCGCTGGCGCTCTTCAAGGGCGACGTCTTCGACCGGCGTCTTTACGAGATCGAGAAGAGGCCGTTGTGTACCGGCCCAGCCTGATGGACGGCTTCTGGTCACAGGAGCGTTACTACGGCTTCCACCGAACGTTCATCTACGCGGACCAAGCGCTTCTCTTGACAGGTACGACATCATTGAGGCCGCCAAGTCACGCACGATCTACAACTGGCTGCAGCACTTCGACGTCGCGTCCATCACCGCGGAACTCGAAGCATCTGGCCTTGTCGTTGAGAGTGTGCATGGCGACCTCACCGGGGTCGAGATCGCTAGCGATCCCCGAGAGTTCTGCGTTGTCGCTGTCACTCAGTAGGGGACATATCACCGGGTCAGCGAGAAACACGCTGAGCAATAGCGGATCTCGTGAGGGAACCTCTCGTCAACTCTGATGATCGGGCCCTGATCGGTCGACTGGCTCGCTGAGTGAGGGCGAATCGCTACGTGGGTGTGGACCTTTGCGTCAACGCGGCCCGGATCTGATCGATCGTTGGACTCCCCGCTGGGCCATCGGGCGTTTGATAGATGCGACAACTGAGCCCGACTTCTGCGTCCTGCGTTGGGAAGAGATCCGCCCCGTCGACGATCATCGTTGGCGACCCTCGAAAAGAGAACTGCGTCGCTTTCTCAGGTGTATCGACCAGCTGGTGTCGGATCGAGAGGTCAAACTCGTTGGTGAGGTGTTTGACGTTTGCAGCCGCCAATTCCCAACTCGGACACTCCTCGAAATACTGCAATTCGAGATCCATGTTCAGACCGCTGATGGCACGGCTATTTCTAGCTGTTCGATATCGGACTTGTTCATGTTTCAGCCTTGCGTTCAGCGATACGGAGGCGGTTGCCGTCAGGGTCGGTGAGCTTGACCTCGCGGCCCCAGGGCTGATCGTGAATCGGTTCCCCAAACTCGTGGGACACCGCATCGACGTCATCGACCCAGAAGTAGGCGAGCGATCCGGGTTGAGCGTCGCCCTTGTGTTCTGAGAGGTGCAGTTCAACGCCGTCCTTGTTGAGGAAGACGTACAACGGGAATCCCGGTTCGAAGCGATGTTCTCCCACTACCTCGAAGCCGAGGCGGCCGTACCAAAGGGCAGTTGCCGCTGCGTCATCGGCCCGAAAGATCGGAATCAAGATCTCACTCACGCTTGTGAGCGTACTTGTCGCGCTGGGATCGAGCCGGAAAAAGCGAGCCGCAGTCGACGCTCAAGGTATTGTCGGAATCACGATGAGTAGTGCGCGAGGGGGGACTTGAACCCCCACGTCCGTTAAGACACAGGAACCTGAATCCTGCGTGTCTGCCAATTCCACCACTCGCGCGAGCGGAGGGATGATCTTACCGCTCCCAACCCGGTTCAGACCACGAGTAACTTGATGGGGTGGTCTTGCGAAGCCTGGAGGAGCGCCTTGAGCGCTTGGTCGAAGGCATGTTTGCGCGCGCCTTCCGCACCGGCCTCCAGCCCGTTGAGGTTGGACGCCGTCTGATTCGTGAGCTCGACGCCCACCGCACGCTCGATGTGAGCGGTCGCCCGGTCGGCCCGAATCGCTTTGGCATCCGGCTCGCGTCAGAGGACTACGAGAAGTTCATGAAGATCCGTGAGTCGCTTGTGAAGGAGCTCAGCTCCAGCGTGCGCGATCACGCTCACGCCGAAGGCCTCCTGTTTCTTGGCCGTGTGGCGATCGAGATGTTCGAAGATCCTGAGATGACGGTCGGCATCTTTCGGGTCGACAGTTCGTTTGACGAGACCGCAGCAGTTGCGGCACCACCCGCATATCTCGAGCTTCCCGATGGCCAGCGGGTTGAGCTCAGCCAACGCATTGCCACCATCGGCCGCCTGCCTGATTGCGACGTGATCCTCGACGATCCCAATGCGTCGCGAAACCACGCTGAGCTTCATCCGGAAGGCGACACCTACCTGTTGGTCGACCTCGGCTCGACCAACGGCTCGAAGGTGAACGGCCAACGAAGCAACGGCCGCCTCCTCGCCGATGGCGACGAACTCACCTTCGGCATCGTCTCGTTGGTGTTCCACCTGCTGTGATCATGCGTTTTCGGCATCAACCAGCTCTGTCCGAATCGTGGGCGATCCGCACGGATCTACCCGCGCGGGGCGGTTTGTGTCAGTACTGTGTCGGTCGCTGTGCCTGACGCTCTGCTCACGCTCCTTCGGTGGTGCCTCCTCGCCCTGATCTATCTCTTCTTCTTTCGCGTCCTTCAGGCCACCTGGTACGGAGCGCAAGCCCCCGGTCGCAAGCCCGGCGCTCGAGTAGGGCAACGCTCCAAGCGAGTTGCCCAAAAACAGGCTGCGCCGGTGGGGGTTGGCGCCGGTTCTCCTATCCCAGGATCGGAGTCTGGTTCGCCGGAAAAACATGCCGCACCGTCCAGACTGGTGATCGTGGAACCAGCAGACCTTGCGGGGACGGTGCATGTTGTCCAGGGCGAGCTCACCATTGGCCGCGCCGCGGGCTGCGAGATCACGCTCGACGACACCTATATCTCTCAACTCCACGCCCGTCTTTTCGACAGCGAGAGCGGGCTGGTCGTTGAAGATCTCGGCTCCACCAACGGCACGTATCTCAACCGTCAACGCGTCACCGCGCCCGTGGTCGTCACTCCTGGAGATCGCATCCAGGTCGGCAGCATCGTAATGGAGCTCCAGTGATTACCTACGACGGTGGTGCAGCCACCCACGTCGGAGCCATCCGCGACGTAAACCAAGACCGCATGATTCTGTCTGGCACGATCGCGGCCGTTGCCGACGGCATGGGCGGACACGCCGGCGGCGAGAAAGCAGCAGCCCTCGCTATTGGTGAGCTGAGTGGCGTGCGAGGAACGATCACCGCCGACCGCTTCCACCAAGTCGTCGAAGCCGCGAACCGTCGTATCTACGAGACCTCGGCCGACCCAGCCCTTCGGGGCATGGGCACCACCATCGTGGCTGCCGCCGTCGATGCCGAAGCCGAGCAGCTCAACATCGTCAACGTTGGCGACAGCCGGGCGTACCGATTCAGAGGCGGCCAGCTCGAACAGCTCACCATCGACCACTCACTGGTTGAAGATCTCGTGCGTGAGGGCCGGCTGAGCCCCGAAGAAGCGCTCACCCATCCGCAGCGCAACATCGTCACCCGGGCCCTTGGCATCAACCCGCAGATCGAGATCGACATGTTCATTGTCGATGCGGTGGCTGGCGATCGGTTCATTCTGTGCAGCGATGGCTTGTTCAACGAGGTCGACGACGAGGGCATCATCGAGATTCTTGAACGGGTGAAGCCAAGCGAGGAAGCGGCAGCGGAGCTTGTCGAAACCGCCGTTCGCCTCGGTGGTCGTGACAACGTCACCGTCGTCATCGTCGACATCCTCGACCCAGAAACGTTGGCCGAGATGCAGGCTGCTGCAGCAGCGGCGGCCGAAACGGAGCGCACCGGCCCAGATACCGACGTGATGGACACGCCCATCGAGGCCGCCCATGCACCGCAAGCCTTTGGCGGATTCGGCAGTGGGGCTGAAGCTGAAGCCACCGCCGATCACACCGAGGTTGACGAGGTTGAAGGCTCGCCGTCGATCGATGACGGCGACAGCGATGATGCACCCCCACCGCCAGCACCCACCGATGAGCCCATCGCTCCGGCAGACTCTTCTGACGACGTCCCTAAGAAGCGACGTTGGCTCCCGTTTCGCACGTCGCTCATCTTGCTGCTGTCGGTCGTCGGTGTTGTGGGCGTCGGCATCAGCAGCGCCAGTTGGTATGCCCGCTCGGCCTTCTACGCCGACGAGATCAACGGACAAGTCGTGATCTTCAAGGGTCGCCCGGGTGGGGTGCTCTGGTTTGAGCCGGTCACGGTCGAGAACACGCAGCTCAACGTGTCGACGCTTGATGGGGCATCGCAAGAGCTCCTCAGAAACCGAACGCAGTGGCGTTCGCTCGACGACGCCCGCGAGTTTGTCCGCAACCTCGAGCTGGCACCGAGTGGGAGCGGCGCCGCCGACGGCGGCTGACCGGTGCGACCCCGCACCGTCGAGCTCGGACTACTCGTCCTTGCGTCGATCATCACGGTTGCCGCCTACGGCTTGACCAGCCTTGGCCGAGCGGCGTCGTTGCCGGCCAACATCGTGCCGTTCTTGGGGATCATCGTTGGCCTGTTGCTGGCCTCACACCTGGTGGTGCGGCGTTGGGCTCGACATGCCGACGGCCTGCTGTTGCCGCTCGCCGCGTTGCTCAACGGGGTCGGCTACGTGGTGATCGCACGACTCAATCCTGATTTGGCCGACAGTCAGTCGGCGTGGACGTTCATCGGCCTTGCCGCCTTCTCGGTGTTCTTGGTTGCGGTGCCAGATGTGAGGCCCTTCGAGCGGTATCGCTACACGCTGGCGTTGGTCGGTGTGGTGCTTCTCTTGCTGCCGCTCATCCCAGGTCTTGGCGTCAACATCAACGGCGCCCGCATCTGGCTGCGCATTGGTCCGTTCAGCATTCAGCCCGGCGAGTTCGCCAAGATCGTGCTGTCGATGTTCCTCGCTGGCTACTTGGTCGAGAAACGAGAGCTGCTGACCGCGGCGACTCGGCGGTTGGGCCCGCTGAACATCCCAGACCTCAAACACTTCGGACCGCTCACCCTGGCGTGGGGCATCGCCCTCATCGTGATGGTGGCCGAGCGTGACCTCGGCTCGTCGTTGCTGTTCTTCACGCTCTTCATCGTGATGATCTACATCGCCACCGGCCGCACCGCCTATGTGGTGCTCGGGCTCACCTTGTTTGCCGGCGGTGCCTACGTGGCTCACGAGAGCTTTGGCCACGTTCGACAACGTGTCGCCATCTGGTTCGACCCGTTCGAAGACCCGAAGGGTTCGGGCTTCCAGATCGTCGAAGCCGCGTTCGCGTTGGCTGACGGTGGCGTGACCGGCACCGGGCTTGGCCTCGGCACGCCGGGCAAGATTCCGTTTGCCGCCACAGACATGATCTTTGCTGCCGTGGGGGAGGAGCTCGGCCTGCTGGGTGCCACAGCCGTGCTGGCGTCGTTCCTTCTGTTCGTGGGTGCCGGGTTCCGAGTGGCCATGCAGGCCAAGAGCCTGTTCGAGAAGTTTCTTGCCGCGGGCATCACCGCCCTGCTCGGCTTCCAGGCGTTCGTGATCATCGGCGGCGTACTGCGCGTGCTGCCCCTGACAGGCGTGACCTTGCCATTCGTTTCCTACGGCGGTTCGTCGCTCATCTCGAACTACATCGCCCTTGCGATCCTCGTGCGCATCTCCGATCGGGCCAACCGTCCCGATGTGTTGCCGTCGCCCAGCCGCATCGGCGTGCCGTCAGATGAGGCGGTCGCATGATCGATCGCAACATCCGCCACGTGCTGATCGTGTTGCTTGGCTGCTTCCTGCTGCTGTTCATCCAGCTCAACCGGGTGCAGGTGGTCGACGCCGAGTCGCTGCGTCAACACCCGGCCAACACCCGCACGGTGCAGCGTGACTTCTCTCGCCCCCGCGGCATCATCTCGACCGCAGACGGTGTGGTGGTCGCTCGTTCGGTTGAAACCGATGGCCCGTTCGAACTGCTGCGCGAGTATCCCGAAGGTGAGCTCTACGGCCACGTGGCTGGGTACCTCTCGTTCAACATCGGTGCCGACGGCGTCGAGCGCAGCTTCAACGACGAGCTCGTTGGGCGAACACCAGCGCTGCAGCTCAGCGGGCTGGCCGGCATTCTTGGCACCGAGGAGTCAACCGGCCAGGTGGTGTTGACGCTTCGCCACGACATGCAGACCGCAGCCCGCGACGCGCTTGGCGACCAACGCGGCTCCGTGGTGATGATGGACCCTCGCACCGGCGACATCCTCGCCATGTGGAGCAACCCGAGCTTCGACCCGAACCGGTTGTCGAGTCACGACGGACAATCGGTCAACGAAGCATTCGTCGAACTGGTTGAGGCAGACGGCAACCCATTGCGAGGCAAAGCCTTTCGAGACATCTTCTTCCCCGGCTCAACCTTCAAAGTGGTAACGGGCGCGACGGCGGTCGAGAGCGGCATCGTGCGACTCGACTCCCCGGTGTTCGACGTCACCACCGAATACACACCGCCCCTCACGTCTCGGCCCATCTCAAACTTTGGCGGCAACCCGTGCGGTGGTCCGCTCATCGACTTGCTCCGCCAGTCGTGCAACACCGGCTTCGCCTTTCTCGGCGCCGAGCTGCTCGGGCCAGAGCGACTCTCTCGCCAAGCCCAAGCGTTCGGCTTCAACATCGTTCCCCCGCTCGACATCCCCGGTGCCGTCGCCAGCCGTTTTCCAACCGACTACGGCTCAGAGCAGCGTGCCCCATCGGTGGAAACTCCAGCCGGTGTGTTTGAGGACTCGCCCGGCTTGGCGCAGGCCTCGATTGGTCAGAACGAAGTTGCGGCGACGCCGCTGCAGATGGCGCTCGTTGCTGCGGCCGTGGCCAACGAAGGCGAGATCTTCGCTCCGCGAGTGGTTGGCGAGATCAAGAACAGCAAGGGCGAGACGGTGTCCACACCCAATCCGCAGATCTGGCAGCAGCCGATCTCGCCCGCGACCGCGTCCGAGATGCGGCTGGCCATGCTTGCCGTGGTCGAGAACGGTTCTGGCGCTCGAGCGCAGGTGGCAGACGTTGAGGTTGGCGGCAAAACCGGCACGGCCCAGCTCGGCACAGAACCGGCCCAGTCACATGCGTGGTTCATCGCGTTTGCCGGTCGCCCAGGCTTCGAATCAGAGCTGGTGATCGCCGTGCTCGTCGAAGCAACAGAAGAGAACCCCGATCAGACCGGTGGCCGAGCCGCAGCCCCCATCGCGCAAACTCTCATCGAGCAGTACTTCGCAGCCTCATAGCCAGCTGTTCTTCATCCGAAATCACCCTCGACAGCTTGGGTATCGTTCCTCATGAAGCGGCAGTGTGTGCCTACTGGCCCTTCACGGTCACTAACCTCAACCTGCTGT
This sequence comes from uncultured Acidimicrobiales bacterium, assembly GCA_938009905.1. GTDB lineage: Bacteria > Actinomycetota > Acidimicrobiia > Acidimicrobiales > SZUA-35 > CALEWY01. Next base: position 33,651 of record CALLGK010000106.1, read on the forward strand.
GTCAGACGCCCCTCCGAGCCGCCCCGTCCTCAACGGACGCTACGAGTTGCACCGCCGCCTCGCCCGCGGCGGTATGGCCGATGTCTTTCTGGCTCGCGACCAACTTCTTGATCGGCCTGTCGCCATCAAGGTGCTGTTCCCGCAGTTCGCGGCCGACCCCACCTTCGTTGAGCGGTTTCGTCGCGAAGCGCAAGCTGCAGCCAACCTGAATCACCCCAGCATCGTGGCGGTCTACGACTGGGGCCAGCACGACAACACGTACTTCATCGTGATGGAGTACGTCGAGGGTCGCAGCCTCGCTGAGGTCATCAGGGCCGAGGGCACGCTGCACCCCGATCGAGCAGCCGAGATCGCCACCGACGTTGCCGCTGGTCTGAGCTTTGCTCACCGCAACGGCACCGTGCACCGCGACGTCAAGCCCGGCAACATTCTCATCACGCCATCTGGCCAGGTGAAGGTCACCGACTTTGGTATTGCCCGAGCTTTCGGCAGCGGCGATGAGCTCACCCAAACCGGTTCGGTCATGGGTACGGCCACGTACTTCTCGCCCGAGCAGGCGCAGGGCAAGAACGTCGACCCTCGCAGCGATCTCTATTCGCTCGGTGTTGTGCTGTTCGAGATGGTCACTGGCAGCCCGCCGTTTACCGGCGACTCACCCGTTGCCATCGCCTACAAGCACGTGCAAGAGGCCCCGCCTCGCCCCACCTCGATCAATCCGGCCGTGCCGAAGTCGCTCGAGATCGTCATCGCCCAGCTTCTGGCGAAGAACTCCGATCAGCGATATCCGTCGGCCGAAGAGGTTCGGGCCGACTTGCGTCGCTTCCGCGAGGGCCAGCCACTCGCTGGCTACGGCGCACCGCAAGAAGCCGAGCCAGCGCCCGCTCCTGCCGTCGTTGCTCCCGTTGTCGAGCAGCCTGTTCCCGATGTGGCCAACACGGTCGACACTGGCGGCAATCGTGCGGTGATCGACACCACGCGGGCCATGCCAGCGGCAGCAGCGGCCCAGCAAGAGGTGCCGGCCGAGGAGTACTACGAGCCGCCCCGACGCAACGGTGTGTTTCTCGCCATCTTGGCCCTGCTCCTCATCACGCTCGCCGGGCTCATCCTCTACATCGCTGACGTGTTTGGTGGTGGCGGCACCGAGGAGGCCATCGACCCGAGCGTGCCGCTCGTCGACGTGCCATCCGTTGTCGGCGCCAGCCAAGAAGAAGCAGAGCGCATCCTCACAGACGCCAAGCTCAACTTCAGCGCCATCTTCGAAGAGAACGCAGACACCGAGCCAAACATCGTGTTCGACCAAGACCCGCCCCGCGATCAGCAGGTGGCCGAGGGCTCGGTTGTCACCATCAAGGTCACGCAGTCAGCCACCACGGTTGCTCTCGAAAACGTCACCGGACGTACCGAAGACGAGGCCCGTCAGATCCTGCGAGACGCCGGCCTTCGAGTCGACATTGTTCGCGAAGCCAGCGAAGAGTTCGACGAAGGCACCGTGTTCGACATGTCGCCTCCGCCGAACCAGCAGGTCAACCTCGACACGCTCGTGACCCTCACGGTGTCGGCCGGGCGCTCCGAGATCGAGATTCCAAACGTCGAAGGCCTCACCAGTGGTGAAGCGAGCAACGCGCTCGGACTCGCCGGCCTCCCTAGCCCCGACATCGTGCTTGAGCCGTCTGCCGACGTTGAAGAGGGTCTCGTCATCCGGACTGAACCTCCGGTGCTCACGCCAGTGCCGAAGGATCGCCGCATCCTCATCTTCGTCTCGCTTGGCCCCGAGACCGCACTGGTGCCGCCACTTGTTGGACTCACCCAGGCGGCAGCAGAACAGGCCATCCAAAACCGTGACTTTGTCGTGGTGATCGAGTTTGTCGACGTGCTGCCTGGTGCAGTGGAAGCCGGCAAGGTGATCTCGCAAGACCCGGCTGCCAACGACAGTCTCGAGGTCGGCTCCGAGGTGAAGATCACCGTCGGCCGACCGATCGACTCGACGACTACGACCACCACGTCATCGTCAACGACGGCTTCGTCGACCACCTCAACAACCGAGGACACGACGACCACCACGTCGACCACCGAGGAATCCACCACCTCAAGCGAGCCCTAATTCCCATTCTGGAGGCAGCTACCCGCGCTTTCGGTGCTCTACGGCCTCCAGAAACGGTGGATTGGCAGAAGAGTGGTGAGCAAAGAGTGGGTTAGCAGCGGCTGAGGAAGTTTCCGATCAGCTCGTGGCCCTTCATCGTGAGCACGGACTCGGGGTGGAACTGCACACCCTCAACGTCGAGCTCGCGGTGGCGCATCCCCATGATGATGCCGTCACGAGTTTCGGCCGTGATCTCCATGACGTCTGGCAGCGTGTCGCGCTCGACGATGAGTGAGTGATAGCGGGTGGCCTCGAGTGGATTGGGCAGATCGGTGAACACCCCGGTGCCCTGGTGGTCGAGCACGCTTGTCTTGCCGTGCATCAACTCGGGCGCTCGCACAACGTTTCCGCCGTAGAGCTGACCCATGCACTGGTGGCCAAGACACACACCAAAGACGGGCACGTCGCCGGCAAACGAATCGATGGCGGCCATCGAAACGCCCGCATCGTCTGGTGTTCCCGGCCCTGGCGAAATCAGCACACCATCGGGCTCAAAGCCGCGTAGTTCGCCAACGGTGTGGTCGTCGTGACGCACCACAATCGGCTCGGCACCGAGCTCGCCGAGGTACTGCACGAGGATGTAGACGAACGAGTCGTAGTTGTCGATGACGAGGATCCGGGGCGCCACACCTGTGAGGGTACGACGTATGTGAGATGACTGGGCCGGAGTTTCGCGCCGATCAGCACTAACCTCTGCCGAATGGTTCGTCAGGACAAGAGCAAGAGTCGCGTCACGCCCAAGGGAACTCGACCGACTGAGTCCGAAGTTTCCGAGGTGTCGCCACGCACGGCGGCACCCGTCGACCTGAAGGGCCCGTCGCCAACGTGGGTGCCGGTCCTCGTGTTTGGCCTGCTCATCGTTGGCTTCCTGCTGATCATGCTGAACTACCTGGGCATCCTGCCCTCATCGCCGAGCAACTGGTATCTGCTCGGCGGCCTCGGCGTGATCCTCGCTGGCATCATCGGACTCACCCAGTACCGATAAGCCCAGTACCGATAACAGCGACCCCTGCCAGTCAGGTGTCATGTCCCCGCACGGGGACAGCCTGACGCAGTTCACTTCCTGGGGATAACGCATACCCTCGGCATCCAGTGCCTGTGGATAACGTTGGGCAAAACGTGCGAATTCCCCTTGCAGAGTTTGTGGATCGTGTTGTGTTCAACACAAACGACCGTCAACTTCTTACACACACCCTGGTAGGGGGGGGTGTCCCCTTTGGGGACGTTAGAGCTCGTCGAGATTGGTGGTGAGTTCCATCTCGTCTGCGCAATGCCGGGGCGGGCTGGGCACTTGGTCATTGGCGAGCGTCATGCGTAACTCGGCACCGCACGTGGAGCATCGATAGGTGAGCTTCACCTTGCGCAGTTCACCCGGTGGCGGCGGCTCAGGAACGGGCCGTGCAAACGACCCGATGACAGCCATGCCGGCCACCAGAATCATGTAGGCGAAGCCGACGGCCACGACCACGCGAATGAAGCCGTAGAGGGGGATGAGCAACAACGCTGAGCCAAGGACGATCCACCGCAGAATGTTCTTGCGGCGCTTCTGAATCTTCTGGTCACGCGCCGCTTTGTCAGACAGCACCGGAGCATCGTCATCCTCGATGTATTCCGGGAAGTCGGTCGTTGGTTCGAAGTCAGACACGTTCCGCTCAGTCTAGGTACCACAGCGAGGACGCGAAACGGCGGGCCTCGCGGCCCGCCGTTCGTCTAACGAGTTGTGCTGTCGACGATCAGTCGAGGCGCTCGATGATGGTGGCGTTGGCCATGCCGCCGCCTTCACACATGGTCTGGAGGCCGTAGCGACCGCCGGTGCGCTCGAGTTCGTTGAGCATGGTGGTCATGAGACGAGCACCGGAGCAGCCAAGGGGGTGACCCAGGGCGATGGCGCCGCCGTTGGGGTTCACCTTCGACATGTCGGGGCTGAATTCCTTCTCCCATGCGAGCACGACGGAAGCGAATGCCTCGTTGACCTCGAACACGTCGATGTCGTCGATTGACAGGCCAGACTTCTCGAGCACCTTGGCGGTGGCCGGGATTGGGCCGGTGAGCATCGTGACCGGATCGACACCGGCAAGCGAGAAGCTGTGGAACTTGGCTCGTGGCTTGAGGCCGAGCTCCTTGGCCTTGGTCTCGCTCATGATGAGCACGGCGGCTGAGCCGTCGGTGATCTGCGAGCTGGTGGCGGCGGTGATCTTGCCGTCTTCACGGAAGGCCGGCTTCAGCGAACCGAGCTTTTCGAGCGTGCTCTCACGGATGCCGCCGTCAGTGGTGACCATTTCGCCGGTCTCGACGACCTTGTTGTTCTCGCGGTCGAGGATCTTCTCGGCCACGTGGATCATCTCGTTGTCGTAGCGACCCTCGTCGCGGGCCTGAGCGGCACGACGCTGGCTCTCGAACGCAAAGGCGTCGAGGTCTTCACGAGAGATGCCCCACTTGTCGGCGATCATCTCGGCGCCAATGCCCTGGGGCACGAGGCCGCCGGCATCGGCGTAGCGCTCGTTCATGGCGTCTGTAAAGGCGAAGCCCACGTCCTTGGTCATGACCGATGCGCCCATTGGCACGAGGCTCATGACTTCAACACCAGCCGCGATCACGACATCGTAGGCACCGGCCATCACGCCCTGAGCGGCAAAGTGAGCCGACTGCTGGGAAGAACCGCACTGGCGGTCGACGGTGGTGGACGGAACCGACTCTGGCCAGCCGGCGGTGAGCACGGCGTTGCGGCCAACGTTGAGCGCCTGAGCGCCCACCTGCATGACGCAGCCCATGATCACGTCTTCGACGAGGGCAGGATCGAGGTTGTTGCGCTCGGCGAGTGATTTCAGAACCTCAGCCGCTAGATCGGCAGGGTGCCAACCGGACAGTTGCCCGTTTCGCTTGCCCATTGGGGTACGTACTGCGTCGACGATGACGGCGTTTTCCATGTGAGGCCTTTCAGGTGTGCCCGCCCGTTGGCGGACAATTCGTTCGTCTTTCGAAACATGGTATGCCGCGCGCCCCACTGTTGAGAACCCCGACGCGGCGCGTTCTGCCTCTGCCAGATACGGTGTGACTGCCGTAACACTCATCGACAGAGAGATCTCGCAATGACCCTCACCTCCGCTGATATCGACAAAATTGTTGAAGGTCAGAACGTTCCAAAAGCGTTCCTCGGCACCGTTGCCAGCTATGGCTCAAACGTTGCGTTGCGCTGGAAGAACGATGACGACTCCTGGTCTGAGATGACGTTCGATGAGCTTGCCGATCAGGTCGCTCGCGCCACGGCCGGGCTCGAAGCGCAGGGCGTCAGCCACGGCGATCGGGTCATGCTCATGATCCGCAACAACCACGAGTTCCACGTGCTCGACATGGCCTGCCTGTTCATTGGCGCCACCCCGGTGTCGATCTACAACAGCTCATCGCCCGAGCAGATCGCGTATCTCTGTGGCGACGCCGGAGCGACCGTGGCCATTGCCGAAGACGCTGGCTTCTACGAGAGCATCGTGAAGGCCCAGGGCGACCTCGACAATCTCAACAAGGTCGGCATCATCCACGACTCAGCCGATGGCGTTGGGGCCGACTTCACCTACGCCGAGTTGCTGGCTGCTGATCCGGTTGATCTCGCGGCCTACGCCGACAATGCGCAGCCACACGATCTCGCAACGCTCATCTACACCTCGGGCACCACCGGCCCGTCCAAGGGTGTGATGATCGATCACAAGAACATCACGTGGACACTCGAGTGTCTGAAGGCCGCAATCGCCTGGGACAGCTACGAGGGCAAGCGCATCGTTAGCTACCTGCCGATGGCCCACATTGCTGAGCGCATGACCGGCCACTACCAGGCGATGATGGTTGGCCTTGAGGTCACCTGCTGCCCCGATCCCACACAGATCGCGGTCTACGCCGGCCACGTGAAGCCAAACATCATGTTTGGTGTGCCCCGGGTCTGGGAGAAGATCTACGCCGGTGTCAACGCCGCGCTATCGGCCGACGCCGAGAAGGAAAAGGCCGTGAGCGAGGCCCTCGCTGCTGCCGGTCCGATCCGCGAGAAGATGACCTTCGGCACCGCCACAGACGAAGAGATCGAGACCTACGAGTTCCTCGACGCCGTTGCCTTCTCGACCATTCGTGAGCTTGTTGGCCTCGACCAAGTCGAGATCGCCATCACGGGAGCGGCCCCAATTCCGGCCGAGATGCTGGCCTGGTTCCGCACCATCGGTGTGCCGCTGTCAGAGATCTACGGTCTGTCCGAAACGTGTGGGCCAACCACCTGGGAGCCCTACCGCGTGAAGGCCGGCTCGGTTGGCGTCGCGGCACCCGGCATCGAGGTCGAACTGGCCGAAGACGGCGAGGTTCGTGCTCGCGGCGGCAACATCTTCCGCGGCTACCTCAACCTGCCGGACAAGACCGCAGAGGTCATGGACGACGATGGCTGGTTCTACACCGGCGACATCGGCGAGATCGACGATGAGGGCTACCTCAAGATCGTCGACCGGAAGAAAGAGCTCATCATCACCGCCGGCGGCAAGAACTTGTCACCAGCCAACCTCGAAGCGGCGCTCAAGATGATCCCGATCGTGGGCCAAGCCTGCGCCATCGGCGATCAGCGTCCGTTTGTGTCGGCCCTCGTGGTGCTCGACCCAGAGCTCGCTCCGCAGTGGGCCGAGCAGAACGGCATCGAGTTCAATTCGGTGGCCGAACTGGCCGAGAACGAGACCGTGATTGCCGAGGTCGATCGCTGCCTCAAGGACGTGATGGCCGACTTCAACAACGCCGAGCGCGTCAAGAAGGTCAAGGTTCTCGGTGACGAATGGATGCCTGACTCAGAGCTGCTGACGCCAACGTCAAAGCTGAAGCGTCGTGGCGTGCACACCGTGTTCCAGAAAGAGATCGAAGATCTCTACGGCGGCTAGCGCAACGATGTAGGTAAGGGCGCTTGAGCGCTCGCCGGTCAGGGCTGGGCGCCTTCGCCCGCCCTGGTCCGGGCCTCTTCGTCGATCTGCACAATGAGAGATGGCCGATCGAGGTCGATCACCGGCAGACGGGTTCCGCCGCGTCCTTGCTCGTCGCGCTCTTGCATCAAGTCGAGGTACTCGCGGTCGCGGGTTTTGAAGTAGGGCCTGCCGGGTTGACGTTTGAGCATGGTGGGCTCGAAGGTCGCTCCAATGAGTTCACGCGGTTCGCCGATCGATACGAACGGCGTGCCCCAGCTTTCGAACAGTCGCTTCACTGACGGGTTGATGATCTGGACAGCCCAGTCAGCGCCGACGTCTTCGAACAAGTGCATGTACGTGGAGCAGGCGACCTTGACGGGCCACATTCGATCAGATGTTCGCCACTCGGGGAGCACGCTGAACGACGCCGCCTCGATGAAGCGATCGTCCGGGTCGGCACCAGCGACAGCACAACTCTCGTCCCAGGACTTGCCCCAGTAGCGTTCGATGTCGACCGCTGACATCAGTTCGCGTGCTGGTCCCACAAGGCAGCGGGTTGCACCGACGGCTCGTTGCGAAGGGTGGTGAACGATCACGGTCCAAATGGTCTGAGCCGAGTAGAGCCCGTAGGCCGCGGCGACGTCCTCGGCCGTCTGAAAGTAGAGCTCACGAAAGACTGATTGCTCGATCCAATTCCCAACGAGCGAAAGGGGACCTCCGTCGTCGCGGCCGTGGTAGACACCCCACCGTGAGTCACTGTCGGGAGCTGCAAACTGCCGCGTGAGTTCGTTCATCGCGGAAAGCGCTTCCTGCCCTGGGGTGGGAACTACAAAGTCGCCTGTCATCAAACCTTCGCCGATCGTTGAGGGAACGTGTGGGCGGGCAGATCCCAGAATTCGTGTCCGGAAGCTCCGGGGGCCCGACCGTAGCCCTGTGCGACCTGGTCGCAGAAGTCGAATGTCCCCTGGCAATCCCCAAGTCAAGTGAATGGTCGCCTGGCTGGCGGTTCTGGGAGGTCGCCGCCGATGGCAACCTCCCGCTGATGCGTAGGGCTATGGAGCTTCTTGTCGATGTATGGCGAACGTTATTGCTACCCGAGGTAGTTTTTTGACGAATTTCCGCGGAACGGGCAGATTCTCGCCGTTTTGGCCGATCAGACCTAGTAGTGACTGACGCCAAATCAGCAACGAGTGACAACCAGGTGGTTGTTCAACGGCGAGCGCTGCTTGTCGCTGGTGCGCTCGCGCTCGTGATTCCGGCCCTTGATGCTGCAATCGTGGCGTCGGCCTTCGTCGCCATCATGGCCTTCGTCGTGTCAACGGTTTGGGTGCGACGCCACGCCCTTCCCACGAGTCTTCGTGCGCTTCACGGCGCGGTCGGACTCTTCACGCTTGGCATTGTGATCCGAATCGTCGAGGCCGGCGCCGCCGGCGGCGAGTTGGTGTTTCCTGGAATTGCCGACGCTGTGTTTCTCCCGGCATACGCCGTATCGATCTGGGCAATGACCAGTGCGGCGATGTCTCGCCACGCCCTGGCAAAGATGGCTGACCTGCTTGATGCGGTTGCCGTTGCGATCGTCGCTGCGACATTGATCTTGCCGTTCTCGTCTGACGTCATCTTCGGCTCGGGCGTGGACCCCGTTGAACGCTTCACTTGGCTTGGCTACGCCGTGGCCCAAGCTGTCTTCCTCGGTGTCGTCGTCTTGTTGATCTTCGGGCCAGGAGCTCGTTCGCCAGGACTCGCCTATCTGATCGTTTCGTGCCTCTACCTCTCGGTGTTCGACACGGTGATCACCGTGCTTCAGGCTCTCGGCTTCGACAATCTTGCCGATCAGGCACTCCGAGCCATCGCGGTGTCCGTCGTGACCTATGCCGCCGCAACGAGCTTTGCGACGTGGCCGGAGTTCGCGCGGCCGGGGATCAGACCTCAGACTCACCGATGGTTCATCTACGGCATCGGGTTCGTTGTTCTTGGTGCCGTTCTGGTTGTGGAGCCCGGGCCGATCGAGGTCATCGGCATGGTGCTATTCGGACTCGTTTCGAGTATCCGGATTGGCTCCGGACATACCGTCGCGTCCCGCTTGGAGACGCTCAACGATTCGCAGATCGCCTTGGCTGCCGAACTGGCAGACGCCGATGAAAAACACGCAGTTCTTCAAGCAGGGCACGATGCATGCCTCCGCCTGGTACCGAAGGGGACCGAGGTTCGAATCGACATCCCCGGAGGGTTTGGTCATGGCCCTCGTCTGACGGGACCAACCATCAGTGTCACATCGGCCGACTCGGGGGTGCAGATCACCGCGGAGGCGCAGCAGATTCGCTCCCATCACTGGAGTGGGCTGGCGCAGATCGCAGACGTGGTGGCCCTTGCCTCCGAAGCCGTTGAAGCCAGAGCGGAGCGTGTGAGCGAGCGAGTGAAGGCCGACTGGCGTGCGCTTTCGGGAACCGACCACGAGCTCGTTTTCATCGTTGATGGCGACCTGCGTGTCACAAAGGCCACCCCGAACGTTGAACTTGTGTTGGCGGTCAACCCGATCGGTGAACATCTGCCCGAACTCCTGAACGAGCCCGGCTTGTCGCCACTGAAGAGCGACGAAGAGATCATCATCGAACAAGATGGTCGCTGGTTCTCGATAACTGGTCAGCGTGGGGAAAACGACACGCAAATCGTTACGGTGCGAGACGTGACCGCGCGTCTCACGGTTGAATTCGTGGACCCGGTTACCGGCCTAAATAACATGACCCACTTCGCCCGTCTCGGTCAGCTTGAAGCTGCAACATTGATCGTTTTCCAGATCGCCGACTTCTCGCGTGTCAACGACCTTGCCGGCAAGGCGGGGGCCGACCAGTTGCTGGCCGAGATTGGTTCACAGCTGCAGCAGGCGTTCCGTGCCGACATCGACCAGGTCTGGCGAAACCACGGACCGTCTTTCGCCGTGCTGTGCCAGGGCCCAGACAAACCCGATCAATGGATTCTCGATCGGCGCGATTACGTAGCCGCATCGGTCAAGGGCACCGACTACGCCACCACGTTCAAGCTGATCACCGCGGTCGTGCCGATCGACGAACCAATTGATGTGGCCGAAGCGCTCCACAAGGCGGATGTGGCGATCGCGTTCGATAGCGCTTCTCGCCGCGGTGGCATCGCTCGCTACTCGTCAGAGGTAGCAGAACGAGCACAGCGCGAGTACCGCATCGACGCTGCGCTTGCCGCCGTGCACGATCCCGCAACCGCTGGCTTCCGTGTTCACTACCAACCCATCGTCGAGGCCGGCACCGAACGCATCGCCCGCATCGAGGCGTTGTTGCGCTGGGAGCACTCGACCATCGGCACGATCCGACCGGACGAGTTCATTCCAGCGGCTGAACGGTCTGGCCAGGTTGGCTTGCTCGACCAGTTCGTGATGGAAGTCGCCACCCAAGACCTTCGGGAAGTTCAGCACCTCGACCCCTCGGTCCAGATGCAGATCAACCTGTCGCCGGTTGGACTGACGCCAGAGCGCATCTGCGACATTGCCAACTGGGTGCGGGCGAACTGCGCCGATCCGCCAAGCCTCACGATCGAAATCATCGAGTCGGCCATCGACCGCGACTTCGACGAGCTTCTGCCTGCGTTCCACCAACTCCGCGACGCTGGCGTTGGCGTGTCTGTCGACGACTTCGGTGTCGGCCATTCCTCAATGGAGCGAATCGCCCGCCCCGAGGCGCCGTGGACGCAGGTCAAGCTTGCTGGTGTGTTTGCGAGCGGCATCCACGCCGACACGGTTGCTCGCGTGATCGACACGATTCACTCTCTCGAGTTCGAGGTCGTTGTCGAGAACGTCGAGGAGCGGGATCAGGCCGACATGATGACGGACGCTGGGGCCGACTTCATCCAGGGTTGGCTGTTCGCTCGAGACATGCCGCTCGATCGTCTGATCGACTTCATCGGTTCCTACGAGATGTCACGAGTGCAGGGTCGATCGAACCGTTAGCGTCGGGTGCCGTGATCGGCCGCCGAACAGCAGGATGCGTTCTTGCCTCAGCACTCATAGCCGCCGGTTGTTCTGGTGGAATCAGCGACGAGCTTCGTCCGGGCGCTGTTGCTGCGGTGCAACAACACAGCGCAGATGCTGGCTTTCAGCTCACGATGGACGACGCCGGCTGCGTGGCCGACGATATGGGCGAAGAACAAGCCCAGACGATGGTCAACCAGGTGGCCGACGGATCTGCACTCAGTGAAGCGCTCGCTGTCGAACTCGTCGATGGCATCGTGACTTGCGTTGGCACCGAACGCCTTGGCGCAACAGCACTGACAGCCCAGGCGCCGAATGCATCAGAAGAGTCGATCAGCTGTGCCGCCGCTGCACTCGACCCAGACCTCTTCAAGCGGCTCGTACTCGATCGCTTCGTTCCCCAGCAGACCGCAGGCCCAGCGCTCGACTTGGACGTCGGCGTTGCCTTGGCAACCTGCCTCACGCCAGAAGAACTCCTCGACGTCTCTGGCTAGAACGTCTAGTAGCCCCGGGAACGATCGACCAGGTTCGCTGGTGCGTTGCCGGCCTCGACGGCAGTCACGCTTTCGTGCAGTGTGCGGAACAACCGGTCGGTGTAGTCGCCAGACCAGCCGGATGTGTGCGGCGTGACAAACAGGTTGTCGACGTCCCACCAGGGGCTGTCTTCCGGCAACGGCTCGACGTCGAACACGTCGATGGTGGCGGCGGCCAGGTGGCCCGATTCGAGCGCAGCGACGACGGCGTCGACATCGGTCACGCCTCCTCGGCCAACATCAACGAACAGTGCGTTCTCGGCCAGGGCTTCGAGCTCGGCCGCACCAATCTGGCCCGTTGTCTCTTCGGTGAGCGGCACCACGTTGACGAGCGCATCGGCACCGGCCATCACCTCGAGCCGCTTGTCTGGCGTCACCACTCGTTCCACACCGTCAACGGGCTCGCCAGATCGCCGCACGCCAACAACGGTCATGCCAAGGTCGATCGCCCGGCGAGCGATGCTCTGCCCGATCGTGCCCAGCCCGTTGATGCACAGGGTCTTGCCCTCGAGCGGCGTCGAGCGGCGGATTTTCCACACGTGATTGTTCTGCTGATCTCGCAGTGTCGGGAAGCCGTAGTTCATGGTGAAGAGCGCAGCGATGGCGAACTCGGGGAGCTGGGGTTCGTGACTGCCCTTGGCGTTGGCGACCTGCACGCTGTCGGCCAGCCCAACTGCGGGAAGCAGCTTGTCGACGCCAGCGCCCATCCACTGGATGAGCTTGAGGTTGGTGGCCTCAGGCCAGTGGTCGCGTGTCATGCCGAAGCCAAACAAGATCTCAATCTCGTCGATGACGGCAAGGAAGGCGTCGTCGTCGGCCAGGGGCACGAATTCTCGACCTTCGAATAACGCCATGACGTCGTCTGAGGCGTGGCGAAGCATGACTTCGGGGTACACGTGGATGCGTTCGTGGCGTGTCATCAGTTGTGCTCTCAGACTCGCTGGTAGCGGCCGGGTTCAACCTCGCTGGCTTCGCCCCGCTCGATCATGCGGGCGACGTGCAGTTCGGCCGTTCGTTTCTCGACCGATTCGAGGAACGTGGTCTCAACGTGGGGCCGATAGACGAAGCGATGGGCCACCATGTCATCGATCGAGCGTGGCTCGACGAGGTACTCGAGCATGTTGGTATGGCGTCGATCGATCACCGACAGAAACGCCGTACACCTCTCAACGAAGGTGTCACGGCTCGAGATGATGCCTTTGTGGTGGAAGGTGACGTAGTGATCGGCCTCTTCCGGAAGCACGGTGTGCAGGCTCTCCTCGAACTGGTCGAGATCGCTCCAGGCATCGCCGTAATAGGGGCCAAAGCCGGTGAGGTCGATGTCCGACAGGAAGAACACGCCGCCTGAGATTCGGAAGCCGCTGTGGCCTCTGGTGTGGCCGGGGAGGTGCACGGCTTCGACCGTGACGCCGCCACCGAGATCGAACACGTCGCCGTCGACAAAGCCCTGCGCATCGGGCCGAGGCATGTAGTTGAACTCGGTCATGATCTCGTTGCCGAAATCGATGCGGGTCTGCCCTTCGAGGCCGTACACGTCGAGCAGGCCATCGAGGCTGTGCGCCGCAGGCAGATCGTCGTTGTGGATGTGCACGCGAGACTCGGTGAACAGTCCGTTGCCGGGCATGTGGTCTTCGTGGCCGTGGCTATTGATGACCGCATCGACCGCAACCGGCGCGCCACCTTTCTCAACCACCGTCACGGACGGATCAATGATGACCGTCTCGCCTGCTCCTTTGACGAGCACGGAGTTGCCGGACGGATACGCACCCTTCGATGCGCCCTGCAGCACGCTCACCGCGTCAGTCAGTCGGATCTCGTCTTCACCCCAATCGATCTGCACGCCGGGAGACTACTTCTGTGTCGCTTCGAGTACGCCATGCGATCTGGCGGCAGATGTGGCTGGGAGTGCGCGATGTGGTCGAGAGTGCGCGATCCTGACGGGGTGAGTGACCTCATCTGGCGTGACGATCTTGAACGCCTTCGCCCCCAACTCCGCCGCCCCCTGTTGTTGATGGCCTTCGAGGGCCTCTTTGACGCTGCTGAGTCGGCCACAACGGCCCTGCAGCTCATTGCCGAACGCAGCGACTCAACGGTGGTGGCCGAGATCGACCCTGATGGCTTCTTCAACTTCCAAGAGAGCCGCCCCATCGTGTCGATCGACGACAGCGGCGTTCGCGAGCTCACCTGGCCAACAACCACCGTGACGGTCTGTCAGACCGAGGGCGAGCGCGATCTCGTTGTCGTGTCCGGCATCGAACCGCACCTTCGCTGGCGAACGTTTGCTGATCAGATCGTTGAGATCGCTCGCCGGACCGGTTCTGAGATGGTGGTGACGGTTGGTTCGATGGTGTCGATGGTTCCGCACACTCGGCCCTTTGCGGTGACTGGTTCGTCGTCTGATCGCGAGCTTGCCGAGCGGCTCAACCTCGACCTGCCCAGCTATCAGGGCCCCACCGGGGTGATCGGTGTGATCAACGATCGAGTGCACACGGCTGGTGTGCCGATCATCTCGATTCGAGTTGCCGTGCCGCACTATGTGCCCGCTCCGCCAAACCCGAAGGCAACGAGGGCGCTGCTGCGTCGTATCCAGCAGACCACTCGGGTGAAGACGCACTACGAAGAGCTCGACGGCGAAGTGGTCGAGTGGCTGGCTCGGGTCGATTCAGCGGTGGTCGCCGACGACGAGATTCGCGAATTCGTGACTCAGCTCGAAGAGCAGGTCGATTCAACCGAAGAGCTGCTGCCGTCTGGCGACGCCCTGGCCGGAGAACTCGAAGCCTTCCTGCGCGAACGCGCTGCCGACGAGGACAATGCAACCGGCGACTCCGCCGACGAACCCGACTCGTCTCCAGACGCCGACTAATTCTCTTTGGGGTCAGGTACAAAACGTCACAACGCGCTGTGACGTCTTGTACCTGACCGAGGGTCCAACCCCTCAACGTTTGGGAAGGCCCAGTTCGTCCCGTCGATGTGACACGATGACTCCGCAGTGCGTGGATGAGCTTCAACAAGGAGCTGGTCGCGCGCTTGGTTAGCCACGCCCGGGGCAGTCTCTTTGTGAGCATTCGAATACGGAGTCGTCGATAATGCCGTCTGTCGCGGTCGTGCTGCACCGGCTTGCCGTGATGCTGCTCTGCGCCTCGGCGCTGGCTGTCGTGCCCCTCACTCCTGACGCGGCGGAGGCACAGGACTACACCGAGTGGGAGTGTGACGGCACCCCGATCCTCATGCGAGGAGGGGTGTTCCACAACATCCTGCCCGACCCGACCACGCCGGGGAACCTGATCATCGACCCCATCCCTGGCACGTCGCGCATCTGGAACTCGACCGGCTACGACCCACTCACCAACCTGGTCTACGGAGTCGGCAGCGTCGGTGGTGAGAAGACGGTGCGGGCCTATGACGCAACCGGGGCGATCGTCTTCAGCACGCAGATCCAAGACCCGTATCCCGACAACGCTGGCACCTATGCCGGAACCGTGTTGGGCGATGGCCGATACATCATCCATTCGGTCGGTTCCG
>CALLGK010000107.1 GCA_938009905.1 uncultured Acidimicrobiales bacterium
AGCTGACCCTGTCCGCCGATGTTGAACAACCCGGCCTTGAAGGCAACCGCGACCGCGAGCCCACCAAGCACGAGCGGCGTGGCCTTCTCGAGCGTTCGTCCGAACGCATCGCCGCCACTGAACGCACCCCGAGCCATGGCCCAATAGGCCGCCAAGGGATTCTCGCCAGCGAGAAGAATCAGTACGGCCCCGATGATCAGGCCGAACACGACCGCAAGCAGCGGGAGTGTCGCTGATCGCTTCATCTTCTCGAACACTGGCAACTCGCTCTTCTTGACGGACACACGCCGTCATCACCCGACAAAACGACGTCGGCCCGGCGGGAGCGAATGATCGCACACCGCCGGGCCGAAGGCACCTTGAACCCTTTCAGTGAAAGGGTCGTGAGATCACGAGCCGTAACCGGTCGGCACCGTGCCGTCCAGAACCTGCGGTGTGAGCTCTTCGATCTGCGTCTTCACGTCGTCAGGGATGACGGAATCGAAGTCGTGGTACGGGGCAAGGCCGACCGTGCCAACGAAGTTTCCAGCAGGGAGCTCGCCCTTGCCAGCAAGACCGATGAGGTCGATGACGCCGGTGTCGATGAGCTTCATGGCTGAGGTGATCAGGCAAGGCTGAGCCTCGGGAACGGTCTCCCACTGGTCGGTATCGACACCGATGCAGAAGGCGTCGCCGCCTTCCTTCGCGATCTCGCCAAGCGCACCGTTACCGGTGAGACCACCGGCGCCGAAGATCACGTCTGCGCCGGAGTCGAGCGCCTGGCGGGCCGTGTCGGCGCCCCACGCTGGGTCGGTGAACGCCACATCAAGGCCACCGGGGTGGAACGTGGAGATGAGTTCGACGTCGGGGTTGGTGTAGCGGGCGCCGTTTTCGAAGCCCTCCTTGAAGGCCACGACTGGTGGCACGAGGTCGGTACCGAGAACGGCGCCAACGGTGTTGGTCTCGGTCATGAGACCAGCGAGGGCGCCGGCGAGGAAGCCAGCTTGATCTTCAGGGAAGATCAAACCAGCGACGTTTGGCACCGCTTCACCCTGGAACTGGTCGACACCGATGAACATGACCTCGGGGTTCTCGCCAGCTGCGACGAGCGTGGCCTCGCCAAGTGCGAAGCCGACGGTCACGATGACGTCGAAGTCCTGGTCGATGAAGGTGGCAATGTTGGTGGCGTAGTCCTTCGAGTCTTGTGTCTCGATGAAGTCGAAGTGGTCAGCGGACGATGCCTGCACGCCTTCCCATGCCGACTGGTTGAACGACTTGTCGTCGATCTTGCCGACGTCGGTCACAAGGCCGACGCAGAGTGTGTCTTCTGAGGCGCAGTCGAGGTCGCCGTCGGCCATCGCATCGCCGTCGTCGCCATCTTCCATAGCGTCGCCATCATCGGAATCCGACGAGCTGTCTCCGGCATCTGTTGCTGCGGTGTCGTCGCTGCCACCGCAGGCGGCAACAACAAGCATGAATGCAGCTAGCAACGCCAGCAATCTGTAGTTCTTGAGCATTGGTTCTCCCCATCTCTGGCTCATACGGGTGAGCCGTGATTTCGTTCGAGCATACGCAGCATGTCGCGAAGACTTCGTTCGGTTTCGCTTCACGCCAAACTGCGAAGCTAACCCACCAGCTCGCATTCCGCTGCGCCCAGTAAGTTCAGCAATGTGACTAGTGCAGCTGAGCGTTCACACATTGCCGATCCCACGTTGGCCCCCGAGGGAGATCTCGCCATCGAGTGGGCGAAACTTCATTCACCGGTTGTTGACGGGTTCTTGCGCGACCGCCTCTCAGACGGAGCGTTGGCCGGTCGTCGAGTTGCCGTGGTGGTTCACCTCGAAGCGAAGACGGCGTTCTTGGCCACCGTGTTGGCTGATGCTGGGGCCGAGGTGGTCGTGGCTGGCAGCAATCCCTTTTCGACCAAAGACGAAGTGGCTGCCGCGCTCGTCGAGCGCAACGTCGAGGTGCACTCGACGCAAAACAGTGGGTATGAGGCGTGGGAGAAAGATCTTCTTGCCGTTGCTGACACCGGCCCAGAGTTCATCATCGACGATGGCGCAGAACTGACGATTCGCATGGCCGAGTTCCGCCCAGACCTCTTTGCCGAACTCAAGGGCGTGACCGAGCAGACAACCACGGGTGTGGCCCGCCTTCGATCGCTTGAGGCCGCTGGGCGCCTTCCGTTTCCGACGCTGGCCGCGAACGACGCGGCCTGCAAGCACTTGTTCGACAACCGGTATGGCACTGGTCAATCGACGGTGCAGGCGATGCTCAACCTGACCAACATGCTGATGCCGGGCAAGCGGGTCGCCATCGTTGGCTATGGCTGGGTTGGGCGTGGGCTGGCCACCTACGTGCGGGCCATGGGCGGGCACGCGCTCATCATCGAAGTCGACCCGGTGAAGGCGCTTGAAGCGTTCATGGACGGCCATGTTGTTGCCCCGTATGCCGAGGCCCTTCCTCAGGCCGATTTTGTCATCACGGCCACGGGCGGCAAGCGGGCGATCGGCCCCGACCACTTCGACCTGCTCAAGCCCGGCGTGATTCTTGCCAACGCGGGACACCACGATCTCGAGGTTGATGTTGAGTCGCTCGATGAGCAGTCCACGTCGGCCCGCCGCGTTCGGGAAGGCATCGATCGGTTCTTGTGGAACGGCGACAAGGCCGTGTTTGTGTTGGCCAACGGTGCCCTCGTCAACATCGCCGGTGGGCTCGGTCACCCCGTCGAGATCATGGACCTGTCATTTGCGGTGCAGGGAGTGGGCTGTCACGAGCTGGCCCGGGGCGGCTACCCAACCGGCGTGAGTGTGATTTCGCCCGATCTTGATGCTGAGATCGCGGCGGCCAAGTTGGCAGCGCACGGCATCACACTCGACACGCTCTCCTCAGACCAACTCGACACGGTTGATCTCGACTAGGCCTCGATGGGGCACCTAGGCCTCAGCAAGCCTTTGCCCGATGCCGCGGGTCTTCGCAATCGCCTCGGCGACATCGATGGTCGTGCACGCGCCGTCTGTGACCACCTGGCGTCCGGCCACCCACACGTCGGTCACAAAGGCTGCCGATCCGGCAAACACCAAGCTGGTGAGTAGGTCGGCTTCAATGCCTGGCGTGAAGGCTGGCTGATCGAGATCGACCCGGATCAGGTCTGCCCACCACCCGGCCTCGAGGCGGCCAACGTGGTCGAGCCCGACGGCGGATGCCGCTCCCTCGGTCGCGAGGGTGAGAGCCGTTGCTGCATCCATGGCCTGCGCGTTCAGATCTCGGCCTCGGGCCAGTAGGGGAGCGAGCTTGAGTTCTTGCCACAGGTCGAGGTCGTCGTTTGAGGCAACGCCGTCTGTACCAACACCAACGGTGATGCCGTTGTCGAGCATCGAGGCCACGGGCGCAATGCCGGAGCCAAGCTTGAGGTTCGAGATCGGACAGTGAGCGATGGCTGCCCCGGCTTCGCCAAGCAGCTTCTGATCTGAATCGCTGAGCCACACGCCGTGTGCTCCCAGCACGTTGCCTTCGAGCACACCGGTGTCGGCCAAGAGTTCGGTTGCGGTGCGACCGTTCCACTTCTCGATCACTTCGGCCCGTTCGTGCTGCGTTTCCTCAAGGTGAATGTGCACGAGTGCGTCGCCGAGGTGGCGAGCCCGCTCACCGATCTCGCCGACTTGCTCCGGGGAAAGGTCGTAGAGCGAATGAGGTCCGAACCCGACGGACACACCGTGCTCTGGCTGGTGATGAACAGCATGGAACGCCGCGATCTCGTCGAGCCGGCCGTCGAGTTTCCCGCCGGGAGCGAGAGCGGCGATGATGCCGGGCGTGACAACGAGGCGCCCTCCGCTGACATGTGTTGCGTCGACGATGGCGGCTTCGTGGAGGTACATCTCACACGTTGAGGTGACGCCGGCCTGCAGCATCTCGGCCCAGCCAAGTCGCATGCCCCAGCCCGCATCTTCTGACGTCATCTTGCCTTCGCGGGGCCACACGCCGTCGGTGAGCCATTGCTGCAAGGGAAGGCCGTCGCCTGCCGATCGCACCAACGTCATCGGTGTGTGGGCATGGGTGTTCACAAGCCCCGGCATGAGCAATCCGCCGACGTTGCGCACCTGTCCGGGAGCCTCGCCGAGCGAGCCAACCGGTCCAACGGCAACGATCCTGCCGTTGGCACCAACATCAACCGCCCCGTTGGCGACCAGCTCAGCACCAACAAGCACATAGTCCCCAACCAACCTCGAAGGGGCCAGGTCTGGAGTGTCAGCGCTGGCTTCGGTCACAGCGTCTCGCCCGCCCCGACTCGCACGATCCGCTTGTCAGTCACGATGGCGGTGATCATGCTGGCCGGCGTGACATCGAATGCCGGATTGATGGCATCGGTGCCGTCCGGCGCTGAAGGCACGCCCCGCAGCCCCGCGACTTCGGTTGGTCCGCGGTCTTCGATTTCGATGTCGTCGCCGCTCGGTGTGTTCATGTCGATCGTCGATTCTGGAGCGACTACGAGGAACGGCACGCCGGCATGTTGGGCGGCCAGAGCGAGGCTGAAGCTGCCGATCTTGTTCGCCGTGTCACCGTTGGCGGCAATACGGTCGGCACCGATCAACACCACGTCGGCCGCTCCTCTCGACAACAGAAACGGCCCGGCCGAATCGACGATGAGCCGAAATGGCGCACCCATCTGTTGAAGCTCCCACGTTGTCAGGCGACCGCCTTGCAGCAGCGGTCGCGTCTCAAGCGGAATGGCTTCGTTGAGCGTGCCTCGTTCGTGAAGCGTTTGAATCACGGCGAGGGCGGTGCCTCGCTCGACGGTTGCCAGGCCACCGGTGTTGCAGATGGTCATGGCCCTGACCGACGACGATTCGGTGAGCTCGGTGACCAGGTCGGCTCCGAGTTCACCCATGGCGAAGGACGCCGCGAGCTCTTCGTCACGGATCAGCTCGGCTTCGGCGAGGGCTGCGTCAGCGCCACCCTCACGCGCCACTGGCACGACCCGGTCGACCGAATAGGCCAGGTTCACCGCTGTTGGACGGGCCTCGCGAATGGCGGAAACCGCGGCATCGAACTTTGCCGTGTCGTCATTTGGAGAGTGGGCAAGCGCGGCAAGGACGATGCCGTATGCGCCAGCAACTCCGATGGCTGGTGCCCCTCGCACCGACAGCCGCTTGATCGCCGCGACGAGGTCGTCGACGTTGTCGATGTTGAGCCAGACCTCTTCCTGAGGAAGCTGTGTCTGATCAATCATCGTGATCACGCCGTCTGCGTAGCTGAGAGTTGGCATCTAGGAGCTCCCGTACCCGGCACCGGACGACATCTTGGCCAGCACCTCGTTCATCTGTTTCTTGGTCAACTTCTTCGGTTCGCCGAGGGCGAGGGCCGCGATGTACTGCGCGGCCAACACCTCAACCTCAACGGCGACGTTGAGGGCATTGTCGAGGCTTGGGCCGATGGCCAAGATGCCGTGGTTGGCCAGGAGACAGGCCTTGCGATCCTGCAGCGCAGCTACGACGTTGGCCGAGAGTTCTTCGGTGCCAAACGTGGCGTATGGGGCACAGCGAATGTCGTCGCCGCCAGCCACCCCAACCATGTAGTGAAAGCGATCGATCCCGCGACGGTGGCAAGCCAACGCGGTGGCATTGATCGGATGGGCGTGCACGACGGCCTCCGCATCTGGTCGGGCGGCCAGCACGTCGAGGTGAAATCGCCACTCAGACGATGGGCGACGATCGTTCTTGACGTCCCACGAGCCGTCGGAAGCCATCAACACAATGTCGTCAGGCGTGAGGTCGTCGTAGGCCACAGACGATGGCGTGATCAGCAAGCCCCAGTCGGTGTCGCCGCCAACTCGTACCGAGACATTGCCTGACATGCCGTTGTTGATACCGCGTGCCTCCATCGCGAGGGCGGTGTTGATCACCTCGGACGCGAGCCGCTTGCGTTCCTTTGCCGAAATCATGGCACTGCTCATTCGTTGCCTGTCGCCAGTGTGATGGTTCGATCGATCAAGCGGTAGAGCGGATCAGTGACGTCGTCGATCATCTGGAAGATGTCGTCCGCACTGAGCGGCTCGTCGCCGATGCCGGCCGCCGGATTTGAGATAACACCGATTGATGCGTAGCGAAGGCCGGCCTCTCGGGCGAGCACGACCTCGGGGTAGCCGGTCATGCCGACAAGATCGCCACCGAGTTTGCTCATCATCGCAATCTCGGCTGGCGTCTCGAAGCGAGGGCCGTTTGTGCAGCAGTAGACGCCGCTCTCGACGAGCTCGATGCCCTCGTCAGCGGCGGCAGCTATCAGGTTGGCCCGCAGATCAGGGTCATACGGGTGGCTCATGTCGATGTGGTGTGTGGCAGAGCTGAACGGTTCGTGTGACCCGTCAAAGAACGTGTCGTGCCTGCCGCTTGTGAAGTTGAGCACGTCAGAGATGGCAACCAACGCGCCAAGACCCATTGACGGATTGATGCCTCCGCTCACCGCCGTCGCCAACACCGAGCCGACGCCCGCTTCTCGCAGCGCCCACACGTTCGCCCGGTAGTTGATCTGTGCCGGTGGGACTCGGTGGCCAGCACCGTGCCGAGGCACGAACGCAATGTCGCGGCCCTGCCAGACACCGGTGGTGACCCGGGCCGATCCAAACGGCGTGGCCACATCTTCGACCACCCGATCTTGTAGATCGGGAATGTCGTAGAAGCCACTCCCCGTGATGAGCCCGAACATCAGCCCACTGTATTCGAGACGGTCTCTCCTGGGGTCCCCGGCTACAGCAGCGAGACGAGGCCGCCCAGTGAGTGAATCTCGTGGGTGAACAGTGTCGGATCGGGCGCCGAAACTTGCTTCGGGTTGTACCAAACGGTGTCGATGCCAGCTGCCGTCCCGCCGGCAATGTCTGAGCTGAGCGAATCGCCGATCATGACGGCCTCTGTGCGTTCTGGTTCGCCGAGCTCAGCAAAGATCAGATCGAAGATTTCGGCTCCTGGTTTGGACACGCCAAGCTCGCCGGAGATGGCGACGGCCTCGAAGTAGCGGGCGAGATCAAGTCGCTCAAGCCGCGTGCGCTGCACGATGCCGATGCCATTGGTGACGAGGGCGAGTGTGATGTCCTCCCGGGCTGCGAGCACATCGAGAAGCTCTCGAGCCCCGTCGTAGAGCTCACCGTTGTTCGCCAGGCCATCAACAAAGTTCGAGCCCATCACGTTGGGATCGGCGTCGAGTCCAACTTCGGCGATGAGTTGCTCGAACCGGAGCGTCTTCACCTCGTTGGGGCTTACCTCGCCTCGCTCGACGCCGGCCCAGAGTGCTCCGTTGATGCGTCGATATGTCGCAACGTGCTCGCCCGGGTCAGCGCAACCTGCGGCCCGAAGCGTCAGCTCAAATGCAGCCGCTTCCGACGCGTCTGAGTCGAGCAGCGTGTGATCAAGATCGAATAGCACCGTGGAGTAGGCCACGGTGAGAGTGTGCCAACGGCACGGCTGGCTTCGTTACCGCAGGCGGCCTATCGCACCGAATGCGCCGCGAAGGGCCAAGAGAACCACCGCGAGCAGCAAGATCGCAAGAACGCCGAAACCGAACTGCTTGAGTACGGGGGTCTTCTCTTGCTCGAGGCTGGTCAGCGCCGTCTGTTCGGCAGCCGTATCGACCACGTCTGATCGAATCACCTCGGACTCGACATTGAGACCCACGACGTTGCCTTGAAAGGCTGACCATCCGTTCTCGGTGACGTAGTCGTTGAACAGCTGGGTGACGTCTGAATCGTTCGGTGTGAAAACGACGAGCACGTCACTCCCGTCCTCAGACTGTGAGGACGACACGAAAGCGAGATGTTCCGGCGGTGCATCGGCCACGAGCTCGACGTCGTCGGTGCGTACGGTGCGCAGATCGAGCTCCCATGGTTTGGCCGCTGATCCGCTTCCATCAGTGACGATCAGACCAGCCGTGTCTCCGTTCGAGAGCTGGCTGCCACTGACAGCGACGATGTTTAGATCGATCGGACTGGCTGCCTGGAGTGCGGCCACCATCGTCAGGGCGGTGGACACCTCGCTGGCCGAGCCGCCGCTGGCGACTGCGAGCTGGTCGATACCGACCTGGGGGAAACGGTCGAGAGAGGGCGGCAGAGACTGCCCTGGCGTCGCGTCAACCCAGGAACCGGCGTCGATCTGAAGCTCGTGGGTGGGCAGCTCCTGGCCGCACTCGAGCGCGATCTCGGAACGGATCACCACGAGGTTGTCTCGCTTGAGCGCAGCTCCCTCGAGGACGAAGTCGATGTCGAACCGGCCGCTTTCGTCCGGAACGATTGAATCCTGCAGGTTGCCGTTGACCCATAGCGACAAGGCTGGCTTTTCGGCGATCGAGGCTGATGCGACTGAAAGTCCGCCGACACGGATCTGAATATCAGATACGGGTTCGCCGAAGGCGGCCTGCGGCAGTGGGATCGGAATCTGCAACACCCGGCTCCCGCTTGTGACGAGACGACGAACTCCGACGTCTTCGAGCGAGCGTCGCTCGAGCAGGTCGTCGTTGGAACGGTCGATCTCTGGCAGGTCAGCCATCGCAGCCTGGTTCGCAATGAGGCCCATCTCAGGTTCGCTGAGCATTCCGGCCAGCTGTTCCAGCACGCCGGCTGGCCCGGCAAGTTCGAGATACGAGCCCTGGAACGTTTGTCCGAGCTTGATGCTCGGCTCGGTGCGGTCTCGCAACACGATTGTGCGGCTGAACGAACCGGGACCCATGGGTGGGTTGTCCAGTTCGGTACTCAGGGTGAAGTTAGGCAGCACCGGGTAGCGGCGAGCCATGGCGGCGGCGACGTTATAGGCCGCTCCTGTCACCGCAGCACCAGGCTCTGGCTCGGTGACGATCACGACGTCGGTCATGACCGGCGGAAAGAAGTCGGCGATTGTGGTGGGAACGTCGTCGATGCGTTCGAGGTAGAACTGGCTATCCAGAATTCGCATGAGATTCGGTTCGAGCACCGTGCTCGTGCAAGATTCGCCACCAACGCGCTCTTCCACGACGAATTCAAGTGCGGTGTCGAGGGCGATGGGTCGATCGAACAAGACCTCGATCTGCCGACTGGTTCCGCCGGCGACGGTTGCCTCGTGGACGACTTCACCCTCAAGGAAGATCGAAAGTACGGCCTCGTTGACGGCACTCGGAACCGACAGGGTGCCTGAGTACCCCGTGAGGACCATGCCGTCGGGAATGGCGACGCCGATCTCTCGTCGACCGCCTGGCCGTTGAAGGTTGATGACCGCTCCCTCGCCCAGTTGGCGAGTGTTGATCGTCTCTTCAAGCGGTTCGAGGTCAGAGTCGTCGCCTTCGCCTTCGTCCTCGCCAGGAATCTCGAACTGGCGGGTGGGCTCGAACGTTGGGTGACCCGTGATGGTCGTAGGCTCCTGTTGCGCACCCATCACGTCAACGTCATGAGATGTCTCGGGTAGTCCGTCCAGTGAGCTCTGTGTTGGAGCGGCCGCGGCGATGACGGCAACCACGGCGATGAAGAAGGAGCGGAAGAAGTGCTTCATGTCGACTGCACCGTCTTGATTCCGGCGCGCGGCATCTCGCCCCACACGGTTTCACCCGGCAACAGCGAACGCAGTCGCCACCACAGGGTCAGCTGGCGATAGCCCCAGTTCACGGCAACCGTGAACAGGAGCATGCGCTTGAGATCAGACCACTTGCGGTAGATGTCGAGTCTGGTGACAGCCATGATCACGCCGACTGTGGTCAGTGCCATGCCGACGAATTGGGTGGTGATGAATACGGCTGCAGCGTTGGCCGGCGAGGTCCAGCCCAGTGCAAGCAGCAGCACAAGCAGAACCCAGCCGATGCCCTCGAGAATTGGGCCGATCCACTCGAAGACATACATCGAACCCATGCCGATCGAACCCACGGTTCCGTAGCGCGGGTGAGTGATCATGTCGGCGTGGTCATCCATGATGATCCGCAGCCCGCGATGCCAGCGGATGCGCTGGCGCTCGAGCACGGCCTTGGTGAATGGAAACTCGGTCCACACGATCGCTTCAGGCACCTGCACAACGCGATACGGGCGGCCATTGTCGGCTTCGGCCCGCTGCAGCCGGAGACACAGGTCCATGTCTTCACCGAGGTGGCCGTGGTAGAAGCCATCGATTTCGAGAAGTGCGCTTCGTTTGAAGAGCCCGAATCCGCCCGAGATGATCGGCAGTGCGCCGATGTGGGCGTAGCCCGGCCGAGCAACGAGAAACGCCGTGAGGTATTCGATGAGCTGGCAGCCAACCCAATAGTTCCGGGATGCCTCGCGGTCGACGATGTCTGAACCGTCGATGGTGATGTCGTTCGCGGGGAGGAGCGAGGTTCCAACAGCGACGATCTCGTCACCGAGCTCGACAACCTCGGCCATGCAACGGGCGATGACGTCCTTCTCCATGAACTCGTCTGAGTCCATGATCACGACCCAGTCATGGGTCGCAAAGTTGATGCCGACGTTGGCGTTGTCGGCCTTGGCCCCAGACGGAGCCTTGTCGATGACGACGACTTGTTGGTGGCTCTGCGACCGGTAAACCGAAAAGATCTCTTTCGTTCCGATCCGACCGAGGTCTGGACGGTCGTGAAACGGCACCATGTCGTAGGCCTCGATCAGCACCTCCATGGTGCGGTCCTTCGACCCATCGTTCACGACGATGATCTCAAGATTCGCGTACTCCTGATCGAGCGCGCTGCGCACGGTGTGAACGATGATCGCCTCTTCGTTGTATGCGGGCAGCACGATCGTCACGCCGGGGGCTTCTGGGTCAACCTTCAACTTTTCGAGGGCGAGGGGTCGGTTGCCTGATCGTTCGCGGTTGAGCAGCCGACCTGAGAGCGTGCCCCAGATCAGCGTTGATCCGTACTGGAGCACCGTGAACGACAGGCAGATGATCATGAAGATGTTGACGGCGAGCTTCATGAAGCCGCCTCGGCTGTCTTTTGATCTTCTCGGCGACGCG
>CALLGK010000108.1 GCA_938009905.1 uncultured Acidimicrobiales bacterium
GTGGCGCACGAGCTTCGGCTTCGAGGTGGTGCCAGACGTGAAGTATTCGAGCAGCGGATCTTCAGCCCGCGTGGCCTCAGCCGCCGCAAAGTCGGTGCCAGCCGATTCAGTGTCGGCAAAGTCGATCCAACCGTCGCCGCCACCAACGGCGATCTTGACCACGCCGTCGGTCAGCGATCCGTCGAGCGCATCGACGGCCCCGAGCGCTCCTTGGTTAGTCACCACCATGGTTGCTCCACCACGCTCGAACCGGTCGGCCAGATCGGCTCCGGCCAACAACGTGGTCGCCGGAATCACGACAACGCCGATGCGAATGGCAGCGAGCATGGTCTCCCACAGCGCCGTTTCGTTCCCGAGCATCACAAGAATGCGGTCACCCCGCTTGGCTCCATGCTCAACCAAGAAGTTGGCGACCTGTCGTGAACGTGTCGCCAGTTCTGCGTAGGTGCGGATGTCGGCATCACCAGACTCTTCAACCAGATGCAACGCACGTGCGTCGTTGCCGTCAGCCATTGGGTCGAAGTAGTCGTTGACCCAGTTGAAGTCTGGACCCACGGCTGGCCAAGAGAATCCGGCCACTGCGGCTTCGTAGTCCGTGCGGTTTTCGAGCAAGAAGTTACGGGAATCAAGGAACGCTGACGATGACATGCCCGAAAGACTGCCAGAACACGCCGTAGTTTGAAAGAACGGTTGTCGCGTCGACGTGACGGGCTACGACAACAGGCCAGGCAGAGGCGGGCGCACAGTTCGCCCACCGTCGATGGTGATCACCTGTCCGGTCACGAACCGGCTCTCGTCACCAGCGAGCCACACCACCACGTCGGCTACGTCGCTCGGCGCGCCCACTCGGCCGATGGGGTGAAGTTTGGCCAGTTCGTCGATCACCTCGGCCCGGTCGGGATGGGTGTCGACGTAGTTGGCATTGAGCGGCGTATCGATCCATCCAGGAGCCACCGCGTTGCAGCGAACCCCAGACGGGCCAAGGTCGATTGCCGTTGCTCTCGTGAGCCCATGCACGCCCGACTTCGTTGCCGCGTAGGCGGCGTGGTGCAGGTTGTTTCGATCACCTTCGATCGACCCAAGGTTCACGATCGAGCCGACCCCGTTCTCGGCTAGGTGGGGCGCCGCATGCTTCGACATCAGCATTGGGCCCGTCAGATTGATCGCCAGCATCCGATCCCAGCCCGCTCTGTCTTGCTCGGCGATCGGAGTTTCAAACATGATGCCGGCGTTGTTCACCACGATGTCGAGACGACCGTGATTGGCGGCAACAGTGCCAACGCAGGCTTCGACTGAAGCTTCATCGGCTACGTCGAGCGGCAAGCACTCGTGCACGTCAGACGGTTGAAGATCGCCAACGACCACCTTGGCGCCTGCCGCAGCCAGCCCGTCGGCGATAGCGGCGCCGATGCTCTGCGCTCCCCCGGTGACGATCGCAACTCGTCCGTCGAGACCGCTCACGAGACAGCTTCCGAAATCTCTGATCGCATCCGATCTTTGTAGTCGGTGAGCTCAGCAAGCACCGCGTCGTCGAGTGACGGTTCTTCGTAGTCAGCAAGCACCTGCCTCGCCATCGCAATGCCGCGATCGTTGGCATCAGACCGACCGTTCACGTTCCACGTCTCATAGGCCTCGCCGTCCATGAGTTCTGGCATGAAGAAGGCTGACTCGAAGTTAGCGAGCGTGTGCTCAGTGCCCAGGAAGTGATCACCCGGTTCGATCTCTCGAACCGCATCCATCGCCGGGTCGAGCTCACTCATGTCGACACCCTTGCCGAGGCGATACATCATGCGCATCTGTTCGCCATCGAGCATGGCCTTTGCGTAGCTCTGACAAAGCGCGCTTTCGAGATAGCCGGTGCTGGACAGCACGAAGTTGGCTCCGGCCATCAACACGCCGTACATGTTGCGGGCGGCTTCATAGCCAGCCTGAGCGTCAACCAGCTTCGAAGACGAACAACCGCCGCTACAGCGCCACGGCAGTTTGTAAAAGCGGGCGAGCTGGCCAACGAGCATGTTGATGTGATCGATCTCGGGGGTTCCGGCGAGCGGAGCGCCCGAGTTCATGGCAACGGTTGCCGTCCACTGGCCATACACCGACGGTGAGCCAGGGCGAACCAGCTGCATGAAGGCGACACCGGCCAACGCCTCGGCACTGAGCTGGGCGACGGCCCCGACCGTGCTTGCCGGGGTGCTCGCCCCGCCGAGCACAAACGGGCTGAACAGCATCGCCTGGTTGGCCGAGGCATACACCTTGACTGCGTCGAGCATCGTCTGGTCCCACACGAGCGGTGAGTTGCAGTTCGCCAGCGAGGTGCTGACGGTGGTGTCGGCCACCACATCGTGGCCAAGCACGATGCCCATCATGTGCAGCGACTGTTCGGCCCGTTCTCGAGAGGTGACCGACCCCATCAGCGGCTTGTCCGAATACCGAAGCAGGCTGTAGGTCATCTCCAAATGCCGGTGTGGCACGGGAATGTCCATCGGCTCGCACAACACACCGCCGGTCATCTGCATCGCCGGTTCCATGTACGCGATCTTGGCGAAGTTGTTGAAGTCGTCGAGCGTGGCGTGGCGGCGATTGTTGTCCATGTCGAGCACAAACGGCGCGCCGTAGGCCGGCGTGAACACCGTTTTCGTGCCGCCCAGTGATACCGAGTGCTCTGGGTTGCGAGCGAGCATCGTGTAGCTCTCTGGCGCGGTGGAGATCAGCTCCATCACATGATTGCGGTCGAGCCGGACGCGATAGCCGTCGACGTCGGCGCCTGCGGCCTTCCACATCGCAATCGATTCATCGTCCCTGAAGTCGATGCCGACTTCTTCGAGCAGGGTCATCGATGCATCGTGGATGCGGAGCAATTGCTCGTGGGGCACGATGTCGAGGAACGGAATGCCACGATCAAGCTCTGGCAACCACTGAATCTTCTTTTCGGTGCGGGCAGCGACCCTGGCACCCCGACCACGACGCTTGCTCATGTTCGAACTCCCACCAACGCTGCGGTGAGCGTGTCTCGGAGAGCATCGAGCACCTCGGGGTCAGCACCAACACCAGTACGAATGACCTCGCTGATATCTGGCACCGGGAACCGATCGGCGTGCTCCCACACCTGCATCTCAGCCGTGAGGTTCCGACTGTGTAGGGCCGCTACGCCGAGGCCTGCACCTACGGCCGCCTGCACGCCGCTGAGCATCGGGCACTCCAACACGGTGCGCCACCGAACGCCGCTCCGCTTCAACGCTTCTTCTGCTTCGTCGAGATACACGAGCCCTGGGCCGAAGCTCACAACGGGCAGCGGACTGTCGGAAGAGGTTCCGGGATCAAACGAGTGGTTCGCTCCGGTGGCCCACGTGATGCTGTCGGTCCAGAGCACGACATCGTCTGGCCGCACGCTGCTGGCAGGGATCTGCACTACGGCCATGTCGACCTCGCCGTCGTCGAGCCACTCTCGAACGAGGCCGCTCAACTGCACGCGCACATCGAGCCGGATCTGCGGGAACATCCGACCAAAGCGGGCCAGCACATCGGCAAGCGCTCCACCGCGCAGATCTTCATTGGCCCCAAGCCGAACGACGCCCTCAAGATCAGATCGGCCGAGACGCTCAACGGCTTCATCATGCGCCTCGAGGATTCGCTCGGCGTAGTGCAGCAGGTCTTGCCCGTCTGGCGTTGCTTCGATCTCGGTTCCCCGCTTCACGAGGGCAAGCCCAACCCTCTCTTCGAGCCGCTTGATCTTCCAGCTCACAGCACTCTGCGTCATTCCCAAACGCGTGCCAGCATCGGTGAACGTTCCGGCCTCGACCACGGTGCGGAGGGCTCGCAGTGACTCAACATCGAGTTTCATCAGGATCAGGTATGACACAGATTGACATTGGAGGCAAGCCTGCATGACAATCGCTTGTATGCCCGCTGACGCTTCTTCAACCGGCACACGTGACTTCCGCGGCGTGGTTGTGGCGCTCGCCATGCCGATGGATCCAACAGGTGAGTCGATCGACGAGCCAGCTCTGCTCGATCACATCGATTGGCTGATCGACGCTGGCGTTCACGCCATCCTCGTTCTGTCGGGCACTGGTGAGTATGCGTATTTGCGGCCGGAGGAACGGCGCAGAGTTGTGGAGCTCTGTCTCCCCCACATCGACGGCCGCATTCCCGTGATGGTGCAGACGTCAGAGATGAGCGTGAGCGACACGATCGACACCTCGAAGCACGCCGTCGACTTCGGTGCTGACTCGGTGATGATCCTGCCGCCATGGCTTGAAAGCCCAAGCGATCGAGGCGTCCTCTACCACTACGAACGCGTGGCTCAAAACGTGGCTGCCGACATCGTCTTGTACAACACCCCGGCGGCGAGTGGGGTCGAGATCACCCCAGCGATGTACCGACAGCTCCTCGCCATCGACAATGTGCGCTACATGAAAGACAGCCAGGGAGATCTGAGCAGAATCCAGAAGTTGGTGGCCATCTCAGAGGGAACCAACGCGCAGGTGTTGTGTGGCGTCGACCCGCTTGCGCCATATGCGCTCATGGCCGGGGCGGTCGGCATGATCTGGGGCTGTGCCAACATCATGCCGCACGAGGCCGTCATGCTCGTCGAACACATCGACAACGGCCAGCTCGACGAAGCACTCGCGCTGTGGCGTCAGATGTGGCCCATCAACGCCTTCATGTGGGAGAACGACATGGATGTGGGTTTCCTCCCTGGGGTCAAGGCAGCCACCGAAATGGTGGGTCGGCAGATGGGTCCGGTCCGACGGCCGCAGATGCCCGTGTCGGCGGCCGCCCGCCTGGCGATCGAGGCTGGCCTGTCGCATCTACCCACCAATGGGGTCGACCGTTCTCGGCTTGCCTACCGAGCCTGGAACGATGAACAGAACTGGCTCGTGCGAGGGGCGAGCCACACGCAAGGAGACGCGTCATGAGCGCCGCAAAGAAGAAGCCTGCACGCAAGAAGAAACCAGCCGCCAAGAAGCAGAAAGCGACCCGGGCCAAAGCGAAAGCAAAGGCACCGTCGGCCGCCGCCACACTCGCCGCATCGCTCGACCTTGCAGGCGAGGCCATCATCGGAGGACGACCGGCAGCAGCACGAAGCGGCAAGTCGTTCGACACGATCAACCCGGCGACCGGCGAGACGCTGACCCAGATCACCCGCGGCGACACAGCAGACATCGACGCTGCGGTTGCTGCGGCCCGCACTGCGTTTGAGGGGCCCTGGTCGCAGACCAGTCCTGCCGAACGCAAACGGCTCATGCTGCGGTTCGCTTCGCTCATCGAGGCCAACGCCTCAGAACTCGCCACCATCGAGACCCTCGAAGGTGGCAAACCCATCGAAGACACCGCCAACATCGACGTGGTCGAGACCATCAACGTCATTCGATGGCACGCAGAGGCAGCCGACAAGATCAACGACGAGATCACACCAACGGCGCCAGACGTTGTGTCGATGGTGGTGCGAGAGGCCATCGGCGTCGTTGGCTGCGTGCTGCCGTGGAACTTCCCGCTCATGATGGCGGCCTGGAAGCTCGGCCCGATTCTGGCCACCGGCAACACCTGTGTTCTCAAGCCAGCAGAGCAAACGTCGCTCACCACCATCCGGCTGGCGCAGCTTGCCGTTGATGCCGGTATCCCAGATGGGGTGATCAACGTTGTGCCGGGCTTTGGCCCAGAGGCAGGCGAAGCACTGGGGCGTCACATGGACGTAGACGCCGTCGCCTTCACAGGATCAACCGACACCGGACGCCGGTTCTTGCACTACTCAGCAGAGTCCAACCTGAAGCGGGTCCTCCTCGAGTGCGGCGGCAAGAACCCATTCGTCGTGATGCACGACGCCGACAATCTCGATGCGATTGCCGATCACCTGGCAACCTCGATCTACTGGAACGGCGGCCAGAACTGCTCGTCGAATTCGCGACTGATCGTGCACCGGTCGCGCAAGGACGAATTGCTGGCGCTCCTCATGGAGAAGAGTCGTGAATGGGTGGTTGGCGATCCGCTCGATCCGGCAACCAAGATCGGGGCCATGATCAGCCCGGATCACCTCGCCAAGGTGCTCGACAACATCGATGCCGGTCATAGCGAGGGCGCCACGTGCGTGCTGGGCGGCCGCCAAGTGATGCAAGCCTCCGGTGGTTCATTCGTCGAACCAACGGTGTTCGACAACGTCGCTCCCGGCACCCAACTCGCAACAGATGAGGTATTTGGTCCGGTTCTGAGCGTGCTCGAGTTCGATCAGCCAGAAGACGCCATTCGTCTTGCCAACGACACGCCGTACGGGCTCGCAGCCAGCGTGTTTACATCCGACCTCCGCACCGCCCATCTCGCCGCTCGTGCCATCAATGCCGGCACGGTCACGGTCAACACCTACGGCGAAGGCGACGTCACAACACCCTTTGGCGGCTTTGGGCTCTCTGGTTTCGGCGGACGAGACAAGAGCTTGCACGCCCACGACCAGTACACCGAGCTGAAAACGGTGTGGATCGACCTCTCATGAGCGAGCGCTAGCCATGAGCACGACGAAGCACTCCGAGGGTGACCGGCATCGGGTGTCGCTCACACCCACGTACGACCAATCAAACGGCTGGCACGAAATGTTGCCGCCTCTTGCCGAGCCAACAATCCTCACGGGCGACACCACGTGCGATCACATCGTGATTGGCGGCGGCTACTCCGGCCTTGCCGTTACCCGCCGCCTGGCCGAGCTCGACCCCTCCGCTCGCATTGTGCTCATCGATGGCGACCGCATCGGCAATAACGCCGCTGGCCGCAGCTCTGGGTTTGCCATCGATCACGCCCACAACCTGCGAGCCAAAGGGTTCGCCGATGCCAAGAAGGCGGCCCAAGACGCCATTGCCATGAACCGGGCCGGGCTCGAATGGCTTGGCGACACGATTGCGGCCAACAACATCGACTGTCAGTGGGTGCAGGAAGGCAAGTATCACGCCGCGGCTACCAGCAGAGGCGAGCGCATGCTCGGCCAGTTCGCCGAGAGCCTCGATGCGGTCGATGAGGACTACACGCTTGTTGGCGCCAACGACTGCGCCGAGATCTTCGGCACGTCGTACTACTCCCTCGCCATACACGCGCCGCACAGCTATCTCGTGCAGCCAGCAGCGATGGTGCGGGGCCTGGCCGAGACGATGCCGGCGAACGTTGCGGTCTACGAGAGCTCGATGGTGACGAGCGTCGAGTACGGAGACGGCTCGTCTCGTCCGCACACCGTGCGGACGGAGCGGGGTTCCGCAAGCGCTCCGTCGCTCGTGCTGGCGACCAACGGGTTCACCGAGGGCTTCGGCTTCCTGTCCAAGCAACTCATCCCGCTGATCACGTGGGGTTCGATCACCAGAGAACTCACAGACGACGAGTCGAATCGCTTTGGCGGCCACGCCAGCTACGGCATCATCGCCGCCCATCCGGCCGGCACGTCCGTTCGCCGCGTGACCACACCGAACAATCGAATCCTCGTGCGCAACATCTTCAGCTTCTCGAAGAAGTCCGACTTCGTCAGCCGGAAGTCGTGGGCGGCCAAGACGCATCGCCGAGCTTTTGAGCGCCGCTGGCCGCAACTCATCGACGTGCCTTTTGAGCACAGCTGGGGCGGAGCGCTCAGCCTGAGCCGCAACGGTGAACCTGTCTTTGGCGAACTCCGGCCCGGCGTGTTCGGCACCGTCGTGCACAACGGCGTCGGTATCGCCAGGGGCACCATCAGCGGCAAGTTGCTGGCCGAGATGATTATGGGCGAAGACTCAGAACTGCTGCGCCAAATGAAGGCCAAGGGCCGCCCAGACGATGCGCTTCCGTTTCAAAACCTCGGCGTCCGCATCAACGCCAGAGCCCGCCGCATCATCGCCGGCCGCGAAGAATAACTCCCAACGCTTCTCCTAGGGGTTATGAGTAGTGGAGGGAGCCGTCGTCGAGGTCTGCGAGGGGCAGCGTTTCTTTGTCTTCGACGTAGTTCTGGGTGTGGATCCAGGGATCGCGATCGCCCTGCTTTGGAAGCAGATGGATGCCGCGTCGGATGTAGCCCGGGTTGAAGTCTTCAGCCTCAACCCACGGCTTGAGCTCCATCCCTGCGTCGTCGCCAAGCGTTGGCGTCACCACGTCGACACCCTTGGCGTCCATGTGGTTGAGCAGGCGACACACCAGGTCAGCGATCAGATCAGCACGTAGTGTCCACGACGCCCGGAAGTAGCCGAACACCCACGTCATGTTTGGAACGCCGCTGAACATCGCGCCCCGCCACGTGACGGTCTGAGCGAAGTCCATTGGCTCGTTGTCGATCTCGAACGCGATGTCGCCGAGCACATTCAGATTGAAACCGGTGGCCGTCACCACGATGTCGGCTTCGAGGGTTTCGCCCGACTTGAGGAGGATGCCCTTCTCGACAAACGTCTCGATCTCGTCGGTTGCGACCGATGCGTTGCCGTCGTTGATGGCGTGGAACAAGTCGCCATCTGGCACGAAGGCAATGCGTTGGTGCCAGGGTCGATACGTCGGCGTGAAGTGCGGATCGAGCGGATAGTCGTCGCCAAGAATGTCGGTGATGCCCTGATGCAATTCCGCCTTCACCGTCTCGGGCTCAAGCCTCGACATCTTGGCCACCTGAGCCCCGTCGAAGATCACTTTGCGGCGGACGATCTCGTGCGTCCACTCATCGGGGATCTCGAGCTCGCGCAGCATCTCGGCCAACTCGTTCGAGTTGCGCCCCGTTGCAAAGTAGGTGGGCGACCGCTGCAGCATCGTGACGTGCGCAGCGTCGCCAGCCATCGCCGGCACGATCGTGGCTGCCGTTGCCCCGGAGCCAATCACCACAACGCGCTTGTTGGCGTAGTCGAGATCGTCTGGCCAGGTCTGCGGATGAACGATGTCGCCCTCGTAGCTATCCATACCAGGCCACGTCGGCGTGTAGCCCTCAGAGTGACGGTAGTACCCCTGACACATCCACAAGAAGCGGGCCCGCACCTCAACTGGCTCATCTGAACCGGCAACCGATGCCTGCACCGTCCACCGCTTGTCAGCGCTCGACCACGCCGCGTTCGAGATGGTGTGGTTGTAGCGAATGAACTGATCGAGATCGTTCTCGTCGATCACCTCACCCATGTATTCAAGGATCTTGTCTGCGGTCGCAATGGGCGTCCCCGTCCACGGCTTGAACCGATAGCCGAACGTGAACAGATCACTATCTGATCGGATGCCCGGGTAGGTGTGGGTGCGCCACGTGCCACCAAAGCTCTCTTGGTTCTCGAGCACGACAAAACTGCGATCGGGACACTGGGTCCTCAAGTGGTACGCGGCGGCGACACCGGAGATGCCGGCGCCAACAACCAGCACGTCAACGTCGGTGTCGAGATCGGTCGTTGCATCGTTTGGCATCCACCTAGCGTCGCACTCAACGTCCACCACCAACAAAGCGCCAATAAACAAACACCTGGTTCGTCTGGCACACCACTAGCGGGGACGTTAGGTTCCGAACAGCGTCGATAGAGCGCTTGGGCGGAAACTGAGCGGACCGAGCGATCGACGACGCCCGCACACAACCAGGGGGAAATACGTATGAAGCACGACTTAGCTCGTCTCCACTTTTCGCGCCGTGACGCGCTCAAGCTCGGTGCCGCAGGAGCAGCAGCAGCTGCCACCGGCGGCACGTTGGCGACCGCAGCCGGCGCAGATGCGCCACAAGGCATGCCATCGCCAGTGCGAGCCGGATCGATCAACGACGAGATGTTCGACGTTGAGAAGGTGGTGGCCGGCGGATACTGGGTGAGCCCGTATGGGCCAGACGACGTCCGAGGGTCCTACAACGAGGTGACGGCGGAGCGCACCGCGCGTTCGCTCCGAGTGCTGGACGCGCACAAGCCGGTCAACACCTACCAAATGGGCGAGGAGATGTTCAACGGGTTCCCGGCGTTCCCGTCGGCACCACCCCGCTTGCACGACATGTTCTTGCTCTTGTTCGGCTACGACGCAGGCGAAGAGTTCGCGGCGGGAGGCGGCATTCAGTCCGGAACAGAACCACTCGGACCCAACCGTGTTGTTGGGTTCGAGGAGCGGTTCGCCGAGAACTTCACCTTCCAGATTGCCACCCAGATCGATGGTCTCGGCCATGTCGGTATCGGCACGAACGATGAGCGAGGTGCGTGGTTCTACAACGACAATTACGGCGCCGACATGATCTCGCCAACTGGCCTGAAGACGCTCGGTAACGAGTCAATGGGGCCAGTCGTCACCCGCGGCATCATCTACGACATCGTGGGCTTGAAGGTGGCGCAGGGGCACACCGACGACTTCTTCATCGCTCCGAACGGCAAGCCAGTGCTGCGAGACAATTACCGCATCACCATCCAAGACATGGAGAAGGCCGCACGACGTCAGCGTGTCTTCACCCGCTTGCGTCGAGGCGATGTGCCAATCCTGCACACCGGTTGGACCCACCTCGTGAAGGATGATCCGAATCGCTACCTCACCCAGGAACCTGGCATCTACCTGTCTGAGTCACGCTGGCTGGCTTCACACCGCCCAGCGATGATTGCCACCGACACATGGGGCCTCGAGGTGCTTGATCCCGAGGTGACCGGCGGCAATGCCTTCCCATGCCATCAGGAGCTCTTTGGTAAGCACGGCATTCGAATCGGTGAGTCGTTTGTGAGCGACGCGGCCATCGAAGACCACTGCTACGAGGGCGTGCTGCTCACTACTCCAGAGAATGTGCCAGGAGCAACGTGTGGCTCGGCGCCACCGGCGTTCCTTGGCCAGCCAGGTCGGGCGCCACGCGACTAGCGACGCCTCGCAGCAACAAGACGTAACGAGAGCCTCGGGGCAAGTCCCCGGGGCTCTTCGCTGCGGCCAGTACATTCGCGCGTGATGGGTTTCTTCCACGACCTCACCGACTGGATCGACCAGATCTCGGGCAATTGGTGGTTCCTCATCGTCATTTTCGTCATCGCCTACCTCGACTCCGTGGTGCCAGTTGTGCCAAGCGAGACCACCGTGATCATCGGCGGCGTCGCTGCGGGCCAGGGCAAACAGCAGCTGTTGCTCGTGATTCTGGCTGGGGCGATTGGTGCGTTCTTGGGCGACAACACGGCGTACACCATCGGCGACCGATTCTCGGGAGTCGTCAAGCGTCGGGCCGATCGCAGCGAGAAGACCAAGAAACGACTCCACTGGGCGACAGCCCAAATCGAAAAGCGTGGCGGGCCGCTGCTGGTGACCGCTCGGTTCATTCCTGGCGGCCGCACTGCCCTCACCATTGCATCGGGGCTCACGCACCAGCCCAGAGATTGGTTCGTTCGTTGGATCGCCATCGCAACCACCGTGTGGGCCAGCTACGCCGCCATTCTCGGTTGGTACTTCGGCGATCAGTTCGACGACCACACCACGGCATTTCTTCTCGCTCTCGGCGCTGCCCTGTCGGTCACGTTGCTCATCGAGGTTGTTCGGCACTTCCGAACAAAGGGTGACCACGACAACAACGACCACGACGCCGAGATCGCTGCCGACTAGAGGACGAGCGCCAGCCCGGCTGGCACGTTCGCAACGCAAATGACACATTTCTAGGGCCGGATGGAACCATTTCTGAGCCTCGGGCGTCTACATACCTGAAGCGCCTCTTCCGCAGACCATCTCACCAAGGAACGAACTCATGGAAGCTCCTGTTCGCCACGACGTAAGCCGCTCGGTCATTGCCGCTGTGATTGGAGCTGTCGTCATGGCAGCCGCCATCGCCGGCATTGCCTTCAGTGCAAATGCGGGAACCACCAACAGCGCAGATCAAGCTGCTGCGACCACGCCGCCAACAACTGCCCCGGCAGACGACACCGATGCCGAAGACGCAGCCGTCACGACCACCACCGTCGTGCACGACGAGGCCATGGACACGGAGTTCTACGGCGACGACGACTACGAAGAGACCTACGGCGAGTACGACCGCTGCATGGAACAGAGCGGCGTCTACGAGCTTGAGCAGGAGCTCTTCGATGGTGAAGAGCCCGCCAACGAAGAAGAGTGGATGGCCTTCGAGGAAGAGATGAGCGCCGCATGGGAGGCAGCAGACGCCGAGTGCAATGTGCTTCTTCCAGAAGAGATCCGGATTGAGAACGCCGCCTGGCAGGCCCACAGCGAGTGTGTCGAAGAGCAGCTTGGCGGCAACTTCTGGAACGAAGACGAGTGGGACGAGCAGGCCTACCAGGAGGCCGACAAGGAGTGCCGCTCGGTGCTTCCGCAGCACATTCAGGATGAGTTGGCTGCCTACGACGCCTATGAGTCGTGCACGTCTGAGTACATCGGCGAAGACGAGTACTACGGCTACTCAGATCAGGTGTCCTACAACACGATGGACGAGTACGGCTCGTACATCCTTGGCGACGGCGATAGTGAGATCACCATCAGCAAGGTCGACGGCGAAGTCACCGTGACGGTCGACGGCGATGTCATCGTGCAAGACGAGGCTTACTGGGAAGAGCAGGACGCCAAGTGGATGGAAGCCGAAGCCAACTGCGCTGACCTCATGCCAGAGCACGAGTTCGAAGGCTGATCGCCAGGTTTCTCCCCACCAGGACGATCAGAAACACCGACACTGCCGTCAGGGCCATCGTGGCTCCGGCGGCAGTGTCGCGATGAAAGCTCACTAGCAGGCCAACGATGACGGCGAAGGTGCCGAATCCAACAGCAGCCGCCATGATGCGAGGCACCCGAGACACCACCAACACGGCGGTTGCTGGCGGAGCAACGAGGAACGCAAACACCAGAAGGTTGCCGACAGCCTCGAACGACGAAACGATCGAGACCGCAACGAGCACGAGCAGTGCCGCATGTGCGAACCGCGGGCGCAGTCCAAGGAGCTGAGCCTGGCTTTCGTCAAACGTCAGCACCACGAAGGCTCGGTGCAAGGCAACGAGCGCACCGATCGTGATAACCGCAGCCACCGCTTGCCGCACAAGATCGCTCGACTCAATTCCCGTGATGCTGCCGAAGAGAAATCGATTGAGATCGCCAACATACGAGCCAGAGTTCGTCGACATGATCACGATCGCGAGGGCGAGAAAGCCAACGAAGAGCACCCCGATCGAGGTGTCTTCTGGAAGGGGCGAATGCGATCGGACGTAGTTGACGCCACCGACCATGGCGAGTGCAGCGACAAAAGCGCCAAGCGTTGTGTCGACGCCGAGAACAAAGGCCAAGGCGATGCCCGGAAGCACACCGTGGGCGAGCGCATCACCCAGGAAGCTCATGCCGCGCAGCACCACCCAGGTACCAACGGTTGAGGTGGTCAGCACCGTCAGCAGTCCAGCGATCAGTGCACGCAACATGAACGGATTCGAGCGGAACGGATCGATCCACCACTCGATGGGATCGGTAACCGCGTTGGCAGCGAAGAGATCGACGCTCTGGAGCAACATGCGATTCCTTTCCGTTCCTTTCCGTCTAGTCAGTGCGGATGTGCGCGTGAGGGCTTGCGTAGCCTCAAAGTTGAGAATGAGTCTCATCCGCACCATACTGGCGAAGACCGAATTGCGCGAACTGCGATGGAGAGCCTGGTGAGCCAACAAGTCACGCTCACAGACATCACGGTTCGATTCGGCTCGTCGTTGGCGCTCGAGGTGCCACAACTTGAGCTCTCATCGGGGGCATCGGTTGCGCTCATGGGCTCAAACGGCTCTGGCAAGACCACGATGCTTCGAGTGATCGGGGGTCTGCTGGAACCGACGAAGGGACGACGCGACGTCTCACCGGACTTCGACGTCGCATACGTCGCCCAGCACCAACATCACCATCAGTGGATGCCGCTCACCGCTGGCGAGGTTCTTGCCATGGGCCGCTATCGCAAGCGAGGGTTGCTTGGCCGCTTCACCCAAGACGACCGAACTGCCCTCGACGCGGCCGCCGATCGACTCGATGTGAGCGATCTGCGCGACGAACAGTTTGGGGAGCTCTCGGGCGGTCAACGCCAGCGGGTCCTCGTGGCCTCAGCGCTCGCCAGCGATGCCGGATGCCTTCTGCT
>CALLGK010000109.1 GCA_938009905.1 uncultured Acidimicrobiales bacterium
GATGACTGCCCCCGTTGCGGTTTGCACTTCGAACGCATCGAGGGTCACTGGATTGGGGCCATTGGCATCAACACCATCGTCAGCTTCGGCGCACTGCTCATCACAGCGGTTGCGGGACTGATCGCAACCGCGCCCGACTTCCCCGTTGTGCCACTCACGCTGCTCTGCGTCGCCGTGGCCGGTTTGACGCCGATCGTCTTCTATCCGCTGAGCAAAACGATCTGGACCGCTATCGACGTGGCCATGCGCCCGCTCGAGGCTCACGAAGTCGACTGGACCGAGGCGGGTTAGGCGGGCGCTCGCGCGGCCCCCGAACATGCGTGCCAAGGAACATGCGTGCACAGGAACATGCGTGCACAGCACCCTCCACACACGGTCTCACGCACGCAACTACCCAACACCCACGAACATGCGTGCACAGGACCCGCCAGACGCTGCCTCGTGCACGCAGGTTCGATGAGTGGCGGGGGAAAGGAATTCGCGAATCTGCGGCGGGGGAACAATCCGCAGGGAACGCCGGTTCGCTAACGTCGGCGGCAACCCCCACCCGAGGACATCCATGGCCAACGAATCCGGCACCACTGAAAACTACGACCTGATCATCATCGGGAGCGGTTCAGGCAACTCCATCCCCGAGTTCCTCAGCGATTGGAACATCGCCCTCGTCGAGCGGGGCACCTTCGGCGGCACCTGCCTCAACGTTGGTTGCATCCCATCGAAGATGTTTGTGCTTCCGGCGGACTACGCCGTCCAGGCCCAGCGAGGAGCCAAGCTCGGCCTCGACACGTCGTTCCAAGGCGCCGACTGGGTCGCCATACGCGATCGAGTGTTCGGCCGCATCGACCCAATTGCGGCCGGCGGCAAGGAGTACCGGGCCACCGGCACCCCAAACGTCACCCTCATCAGCGGCACAGCTCGGTTTGTTGGCGACAAAACGTTCGACGTCGACGGCCGCCGCATCGCCGCGCCAAAGGTGCTGCTCGCAGCCGGCGCTCGCCCGATGGTCCCGCCAATCGACGGCCTGGCCGACGTCGGCTTCCACACCTCAGATTCGGTCATGCGCTTGCCAGCGCTTCCGGCCCGCCTTGGCATCATCGGCGGAGGCTTCATCGCCGTCGAGATGGGGCACGTGTTCTCGGGCCTTGGCTCGAACGTCACGCTCTTCAACCGTTCTGGCCGCTTGCTGCGGGCCCACGACGAAGAAGTCTCAGAACGGTTCACCGAGGTCTTCGGCGAACGAGTCGACCTTCGCCTCAACCAGCTCCCAGACAAGGTTGAGCGACGGGGCGACGTCATCGTCCTCCACGTCGGCGGCGAAGAGGTCGAGGTCGACGAGCTGCTCGTCGCCACTGGCCGTGAGCCAAACTCTGATCTGGTCGACATTGCTGCCGGTGGTGTCGAGGCCAAGCCCAACGGGCGAGTGAAGGCTGACGCCACGATGGCCACAAACGTCGAGGGTGTGTGGGCCGTCGGCGACATCACCAACGACTATCAGCTCAAGCACCTGGCCAACGCCGAGGCAAAGGTCGCGTTCTGGAACCTTGCCCACCCGGATGACCAGCAGGAGGTGAGCTACCGAGCGGTGCCCAGTGCAGTGTTCAGCAATCCGCAGGTTGCCACGGTCGGTATGACAGAGGCCGAGGCTCGCGAGAGCGGTCAGCCCATCAAGATCGGCCGGCGCGACTACGGCGGCACCGCCTACGGCTGGGCTCTTGAAGACCACACCTCGTTCGCCAAGGTGATCCTGCACGCCGAGACCGAGCAGATTCTTGGTGCCCACATCATCGGCCCGCAATCGGCCTCGCTCATTCAGCCGATCATTCAGGCCATGGAGCTTGGTCAGACCGCGCGAACGATCGCCGAAGATGTCTTCTACATCCATCCTGCGCTCACCGAAGTGGTGGAAAACGCTCTTCTTGAGGCGCTTTCAACCGATTCGTAGGCAGGCATTCGCGGGCGTCACTGCCCGAGTGCTGTGGGCCTGAAGGCTCATCTCTCAACCCTGGCAACTGACTATTCTCCTTTGAGTGGTCAAACCGAATCGTGACCCTGGAGGACCCGTGGCAACTGACGCAGAGAAGATCGCTGATATTTTGCGATTCAGCCCCAGCGCCTGCGTTGTTGTTGAAGACGGGATTATCAAGGGCGCAAACGCCGAGGCCATCGACGTCAGTCGCGTCCCTCGCAACCGCCTCGTTGGTGCGCCGCTTTCTGACTTCGTCGTTGACGACGCCAAGGGCGAGATCGAGGCGCTGCTCAACCACCAGGGCGAGGCGCTCAAGGTCAGCCACGTACGGATGGCAGCGGGCCTCAAGCCAATCGAGCTTGTGTCTCGCCGCCTGACCGCTCGGCTCCTCGTGGTAGCCCTGCGCCACATGGACCTCGAGCACCGCATGTCGGCCCTCGCAGGTGGCCACCTCACCCACGACAAAGCAACGGGCCTGCCCGATCGCTTTCACGTGCTCGAGAACCTCTACGACCGGCTCACGCTCACTCCCGGCCAACCACTCGCGCTCATCGCGATCTGGATTGACGATCTCGAGAGTCTGCGAACCGAGCGGGGCGACCGAGTCGCACAGAAGATCACTCGTCAGGTTGGCGAGCGAATCCAAGCTCGTCTCCGCGGGCCAGACCTTGTTGGCCGGCTCGACCAAGCAGCGTTTCTTGCGCTGCTCACCTCAGACTCTGATCTCGAACAGTTGAAGGAGATCGCCGATCGCCTTCGCAACGAGGTGTCGTTCCCCGTCGAGGTTGATGGCGTACTCGTGTCGTTCACGGCCAGCGTCATGGTGGCGTCGATCGGCGTCAAGCGACCCTCACTCGAGCGTGTGCTGTCACGACTCGAAGCGGTTGGCCGCAAAGCCGCCGCCAGCGGCGGCAATCGCACTGAACTCTTCACCATGTGATCGTTGCGGCCTGAACTAGGGTCGGGCCATGGCTACGAGTTACAACAAGGGCCTTCACGAGGTCGCTGACGGAGTCTTCGCATATCTGCAGCCCGATGGTGGTTGGGGATGGAGCAATGCCGGCTTAGTCGCCGGCGATGGCGGTTCGTTGCTGGTCGACACGCTCTTCGATCTCGCGCTGACCCAAGAGATGCTCGACGCCATGAGCGCCGTCACCTCGACCAGCCCGATCGGCACGCTCGTCAACACCCACGCCAATGGCGATCACTGTTTCGGAAACCAGCTCGTGACCGATGCCGAGGTGATCGCGTCAGCGGCCTCCGCCGCTGAGATGGAAGACCTTCCGCCTGCGGCTCTCGCGGCCATGATGAACACCGACTTCGGCGAGACAGCCAACCAGTATCTGCTCGAGTCGTTCGGCGCGTTTACGTTCGACAACATCGATCCGCCGACCGTCGACCGAACATTCTCGGGCGAACTCAGCCTGGACGTCGCCGGCAAGTCCATAGAGCTGCTCGAGGTTGGCCCAGCGCACACTGCGGGCGATGTCCTTGTGCACCTACCAGACGATGGCGTTGTGTTCACTGGCGACATTCTCTTCATCAATGGCACGCCAATCGTATGGAACGGCCCCGTATCGAACTGGACAGCGGCCTGCCAACGGATCATCGACATGGACTGTTCGGTGATCGTCCCAGGGCACGGTCCGCTCACCGACGCTGATGGCGTGCGTGCCGTCGGCGCCTATCTCGAGTTTGTGATGGAAGAGTCAACCAAGCGCCACGCGGTTGGCATGTCGGCGGTGGAGGCCGCACGCGACATCGACCTCGGCGCCTTCAAAGATTGGATCGACTGGGAGCGAATCGTCATCAACGTCGACACGGCCTACGGCGAGCTCGATCCCAACCATGAATCACCGGGTGTCGTCGGCCTCTTTACCCAGATGGCCGAACTGAAACTCGGACAGCGGTGACCGAGTCAGACCATCTCACCATCGGATTCCTCGGCTGTGGTCTCATCGCTCGCTCGCATGCCCGGGGCCTCGCCAACACAGCAAACGCCTCGATTGGGCCCGTGTTCGACGTCGATACCGACCGGGCATCGTCGTTCGCAGTCGAAACCGGTGGCCATGCGGTCGAGACGATCGACGCAGTCATCGACCGAAGTGATGCGGTCTACGTGTGCACGTGGACCTCCGAACACCTCCCGCTCGTCGAACGAGTCGTTGCCGCCGGTCGAGCGGTCTTCTGCGAGAAGCCGCTGTCGACCGATCTCGCCACGGCGCAGCAACTGCACGACGCAGTCGCCTCTGCTGGGGTCATCAATCAGGTTGGACTGGTGCTGCGCCATTCACCGGCCTTCCGCTATCTGCAGCATGCCATTGCTGGCCACGAGCTGATGAACATCGTGTTCCGAGACGACCAGTACATCCCCGTGCAGGGCATGTATGGCTCAACGTGGCGAGGCGATGCCTCGTTGGCCGGTGCTGGCACGCTGCTCGAACACTCCATCCACGATCTCGACCTGCTCGAGTGGATGATGGGCCCGATCACGTCCGTAAGCGCCCGCATCGGGTACTCGCACGGCATCGATCACATCGACGATTCAGCAACCGTCACCTTGGTGAACCAAGCGGGGGCTCAGGCGGTGCTCACCTCGGTCTGGCACGACGTGTTGTCTCGCCCGAGTCAGCGGCGAGTCGAGGTGTTCTGTCGAGATCAGGTCCTTTCGCTCACCGGCGATTGGCACGGACCGGTAATCACCGAGACAAGCGATGCAACCTCAACGCTTGAGGGAGCGACCTTGTCCCAGACCGCGAATGAGACCGATGATCGAGGCACCAACCCAGACGCGGCCTTTGTCGACGCCGTGCTCAACAACGACCCGGCGTATCCAGACACCGCCATCGCCCTTCGCGCCCACGTGCTTGCCGATGCCGCATACCGATCGGCAGCTGACGGCGGCACACCCCAAGACGTCTGACAACGACCACGACAGAAGGTGGAAGCTATGCCTACCCAGATGATTCCGTACCTCGCCGTAACCGATGG
This sequence comes from uncultured Acidimicrobiales bacterium, assembly GCA_938009905.1. Lineage (GTDB taxonomy): Bacteria > Actinomycetota > Acidimicrobiia > Acidimicrobiales > SZUA-35 > CALEWY01. Next base: position 4,958 of record CALLGK010000109.1, read on the forward strand.
GCGAGCGGCCATCGAGTACTACGGCACGGTTTTCGGCGCAGAAGTCGTCGAAGGCGAACTCTTCGAGATGGATGACGGGCGCGTCGGCCACGTCAGCCTGACCATCGGCGGTGCATCGCTCTATGTCTCTGATGAGTTTCCCGAGATGAACGTGCTTGCCCCTGTGACTCGAGGCGGTTCAAGCGCGGCCGTGGTCATCCACGTCGACAACGCAGACGAGACCATCGCAGCGGCCGTTGCGGCCGGTGGCACGCTCGACCGCCCAGCCGAGGACCAACACGGCGCTCGGTCTGGGTGGTTTGTCGACCCGTGGGGTCACCGTTGGTCGCCAACGAGTCCCGCGTCGTAGCCCGAAACAGCGGCCTACAAGAGCAGCAAGCTACGAGACCAGGGGAGCGAGGTCGTCCAGCGCTCTGAGCACCTCGTCGCGGTCACCCTGGGGCAACATGAAGATGGCCCGCTGCACGCCCTCTGCTGCCAGCTTCTCGAGCTCCTCTGGATCGGGACGAGCGCCGAATAGCCCAATGTGGATCGAAGCCGGGTCGCGGCCGATGTCGTCGCAGGCCTTCTTCACGGCATCAAGGCCGGGGGCAATACCGTGGCGCCCGCCGATTGGCATCCAGCCGTCGCAGAACTCTGCAATGTGAGCTGCGGTCTTTGGACCGGCTGCACCGCCGAGGATGATCGGCGGATGTGGGGTCTGCGTTGGCTTGGGCCATGACCAACTCGACGAGAAGTTCACGTGGGTGCCGCTGAACGACGCTTCATCGTTGGTCCAGAGTTCCTTCATGGCCAACACGGACTCCCGTAACACCTCGCGACGCTCGCCGTAGGCGACGCCGTGATGGTTGAGCTCTTCCTTGTTCCAGCCATAGCCCACACCAAACAGGAAGCGACCGTCCGAGATGGCGTCGAGCGACGCCACGTTCTTCGCCAGCCAGATCGGGTCGCGCTGAGCCACCAGCGTGATGCCCGTTCCGAGCTTGATCCTGCTGGTCGTTGCGGCAACGGCGCTGAGGGCAACGAACTGATCGTGCGTTCGCCAGTAGAAGTCGGGAAGGTCAGGCGCACCCTCTCGACCGCCCCACGGTGTCACTCGTGAGGTGGGGATGTGGCTGTGTTCGGGGAACCAGAGGGACTCAAACCCTCGGTCTTCTACCTCTCGACCCAGCTCCACGGGCTGAATCGTCGTGTCCGTTGGGAAGATCATCACACCTAGGTCCATGTCCCGGGACATTACAGGAACCCTTCTCTAGACTCGACTTGGCGGTTCTGGAGGGCGTAGCCAAGGGGATGGCGGTGAGTGACACGATGGGCAGTCGAGCGACCGAGGGGCGCTCGAGCGACACGCAAAGCAGGCTGCTTGGCCTGCTGCTTGGTGTTGGACTCGCCACCATCGTTGGGCTTGCGTTCTGGTTCGCCACACAGCGGGCAGCCGACCAGAGCAGCGTGACGAACGACAGCGGTGCCTCTGTGGTCATTGTCGATTGTCCGGCCGAGATCGTGATCAACACGAGCCCGCTCTGCGGGATCTCGACGGAGAACATCGTGGAGGCTCAGTGGGAGATTGCCGGCTTCGGTGCCGGCAATGTCGAGAAGATCGACACCGAGTGGCAGATGTTCATCAACCCCACCAACGCAGAGGTCATCGGACTCGACTTTGTGCTCGTGGTGCGAGCCACGGATCGCGACGGCGATCAGCTCGAGGCTCGCCATCGCTTCGAGGTTGTTGAATAGTCAGGCCGCGATGGTTCGAGCCACGTGTGGGTTTCCTCCGAGCGATACCTCAAGCGTTGTGGTGAGTTCGTGCGCCAGCACGTCCCACATCCGATCGATGAGCTCGGCGGTCATCATCAGTTCTTGCCCCACACCGAGCGACGACTGACGGCGCACGCTGTCGGCCAGCGTTCTGATACCGATGAGCGTGGCCGCGACGCCCAAGTCGAGCGGCGCGGCACCGGCTGCTCGAGCGGCTCGAACTCTCGGCTCAGTGTCTTGGAGAAGTGCCCGCACGATGAGCTCGACAACCGCCTCATAGTCGGCTCGTTCGCCGCGGGGGTTCTTGAGCAACAGGGTTTGCGTCGCGCTTCGGCCCGCTAGCCGCGCCAATCGAGCAATCTGGGCTTGCACCCCGGCCACCCAGGCATCTCGACGGCTGCGACGAACCACAGGCGGCGGTTGAGAACCAGTAGAGGTGGTTGGCGGCGGTTGATGGCTTGGGTTAGCTGCTTGCTGCGCAGCGGCTTGTGTCTGCACCCGCGACAGGCCCATGTCGTCGTCGTAGCGTTTGCGGCGTTCCGGATCAGACAAGATGTGCCAGGCCTGGTTGAGCTCCGCCATCTTGGCGCCGGAATCCGGATCAGTTGAGACGTCGGGGTGAAGCGCCCGTGCCTTCGCTCGGTAGGCGGCCCGCAGATCCTCGAGCGAGCACGTCGGATGCACGGCGAGCACGTCATAGAGGGAGGATCCAGCCACGATCACCATTTTGCCTTAGCCAACGCTCGACGGGTCGGTGTTGGCACCACAGAGCACGATGCCAACTCTTTTCTGGTCAGACGTTGGGGTCCACGCGCCGCTCTGTAACACGGCGAACGGAACAGCTGCAGACGGTTCGACGATGATGCGGAACTCGTCCCAGAGCCGAGCAACGGCGTCTCGCACCGCAGCATCGTCAACGACCGCGCTTGTGGCCTCCGCTGCACGCAACGCAGCCCAGGGGAGCGTGCCGATGCTCGTCGCACCGAGGGCATCGACCGCAATGCCGCTCACCGAAACGTCGACCGGTTCGCCAGCGAGTGAAGCCTGACGATACGCGTCGGTGGTTTCGGTCTCGCACGCAACGATCTCGACGTTTGCACCAAACCAGCACGCCGCACCAGCGGCCAGACCTCCGCCCCCACAGGCCAACAACACGGCATCAAGCCCCGGCACCTGTTCGTCGAACTCGGCAGAACACGTGGCCGCGCCAGCGACCACGACCGGGTCGTTGTAGGCGTGGATCGACGTGGCACCTGATTCGGCTTGAAACGCATCGGCGGCAGCAAGGGCCTCGGCGTATACCGCTCCCTGCTGATGGACATTCGCTCCATACCCCTCAAGGCGAGCCACCTTCGACGGAGACGAGATGGTGGGTACGAAGATGTTGGCCACGTGGCCGAAGCGCTGGGCGGCCCATGCAACGGCAGCGCCGTGATTACCGCCAGAGGCGGCGACGAGTCCGGCATCGCTCACCGGCTGCGTCGCCGCGAAGTGGGTGGCGCCTCGGCCCTTGAACGTTCCCGAGACCTGCAAGTACTCGAGCTTGAAAAACAGTTCAATTTCGGACGAAATCATCGTCGAACCACCAACACGCACCACTGGAGTTTGTCGAATGTGAGGCTTGAGAACCGCTGCAGCAGCGGAAATCTCGCTCTCGGTAGGTGGCTCAACATCCGCTCCGGTGTGGCGCATACGAGCGAGAGTGGCACAATTACGGTGTGCTTCCGCTGATCTATCACATCTCGAATGAGAACCAATGGGCCGCCGATCAGGCTGCTGGATCCATTGCGCCTGCATCTCTCACCGATGAAGGATTCGTGCACTGCTCGTTTGCCGATCAGATTCCGGGCACCGTGGCAAAGCACTATCCCGGCGAAACCACCCTGCTCGTACTCGAGATTGATCCTGAACTGCTCGACGGCGAGCTCGTGGTCGAAGACAGCTACAACTCTGGCAACGAGTTTCCGCACGTCTACGCCGCGATCGAAACAAGCGCTGTTCGCCGCACCATCGAGCTCACCGTGACCGACAGTGGAGTCGTCTTCCCTCTCGACTGACGCACACTACCCATACCGTTTGGCCTAGAGCGATGGGGCTTTTGCAGGGGGTTTCTGACCGTCTTGTGGGGCTGCAGCCTTCTACCGTTGGGTGGTATGCAGTCGAGCGAGATCGGAGCAGTCAACGGACTACGTGGCCTCGCGTTTGTCGTGATCTTCGCTGCGTCGACCGGCTTTGCGTTCGCACCAGCCACGTCCATGGCGCTCGACGTCGTGCTGATACTCAGTGGGTTCCTCGTCGCCGCATCACTTCGCCGTGAGTACGCCAGCAACGGCACCGTCGACATCTGGTCGGCCATCAAACGTCGATTGATCCGAATCGTCCCTGCCATCACGGTTGTCTCGGTCGTCGGGATCCTGCTCGACGTCGTTGGCGTGCTCGACGGCGCCGTCACGCTCCGAGGCAGTGTGGCTCACCTGTCAACCATGTCGAACCTGGCCGGTCGAGCCAACCCAGACATGCTCGGAGGCGGAACTGAGCTGTTGTGGCCCGTCTTCGTGACATTGCACGGTGGTCTCGGCGTCGTCGTGCTTGGCACGTTGGCGCTACGACGCACCGCTGATCGAGGCGGTTTCGCACCCGAGTATCGGGCACTCGCAATCGCCGGCGCTGTTCTTGCCGTGTTGCTGTGGCGAACCGGCGTCGTCCTGGCGCTTGGCACGAGTAACCCTCGCCTGGCTATCGCCAGCGACGTACACATCGATGCACTGTTTGCAGGCTCGCTCATGGGCCTCTCGGTGCACCCCCGAGACCCTGCAATTCGCGAACTCCCAGAGCGGACTCGGTTTCTCGCTCTCGGCTTGGCCGCCGTGACTGCGCTCTGGCTCGCCCTTGCGGCTGATCCGGCGTTCGACACCACAATTGGCCCAACCCTGCAGTTAGTGGTTGTGCTCCCCATTGTCTTTCTCGCTCTGCACCCCGGCTCAGGAGTCCCGAAGCTCCTTGAGCATCCAGCGTGTCGGTTGGCCGGGCACATGAGCTTCGCCCTGTTTCTCACCCATCTCATCGGATTGCAGATTGCTCGCCGAATTACGCCGGAGGCCCCTCGGGTGGTTGTCGGCATGATCGGGTTTGCGCTCACCATCGCGGCAGCCCACGCCCTTCACCAAACAGTGATCGAGCCAAGTCAGCAGTTGGCGAACCGTTGGCGCCCAGAGGTGTCCAGCGTCAGTCGTCGCTTGTCCAGGGCTCGATAGGTACACCGAGCCCATCAGCGATCCGGTTCACGTAGGCGTAGTAGGACGTCACTTCGACGATGTCGAGAATGTCGCGGTCGCTAAACCCAACGTCACGAAGACTCACCACATCAGCTTCGACCATCTCACCTGGCGTGTGCGTCAGCTTCACCGCGTAGTGGAGCATCGCAGTTCGAGCAGGGGACAGGGGAGCGGTGCGCCAGTCGGTCTCAACAGCCGCGAGCAGCTCGTCGTTCTTCAGAAGGCGGCGCAGACCGCGCCGATGATGAACGATTCAATAGTGGCAGTCGTTCTCGAGGCTGACGACAAGAGCGACGAGCTCGCGCTCGACCTTACGAAGCGTCTTTGTGCCAGCCATTGATGAGCGATACAGGCTGTCGTGTGCGGCCATCGCCGTGGGGTTCAACGAGTGAATCGCCATGATGTGGTCAACACGGTCGTAGGCGGGATCAACGACGGAAGGGCGCATCTCGGCGAGAGCGCCTTCCCATTCGTCCTCTGGCACGGTTTCAATCCACGGCATGTCGGAAGACTAACTCTGGTTGAGCCAGCGAAGTCCCGAGCTGATGGCGTTGAAGACGCTCGAAGAGTGGTTGGTGCCGGGCTGCACTGCGTAGGTGACCTCCGCTGGCGCTGGGCAGCGAACCCGTAGTCGATCGAGCAGCACCTTGGCGTTTGTCTTCATATCGAATGGCGCTTCGTATTCGTCCTCGCCCACAGAGATGAAGATTCGCCGCGGGGTCGCTTCGAGCTCCTCTGGCCAGTTCGTCGCAGCCTCGATGTCAAGAATGGCTCGATCGTCCCACCACACAGACGGGCTCATCAGCAACAGGCGCGAGAACATCTCGGGTCGGTCGAGCATGAGCCGCACGCCAAAGAGCGCGCTGAAGCTGTGACCGACAAACCAACGCTCACCGCTGGCTCGAAGACCGCCTTCGATCATCGGCAACACCTGGTGTTCAACGAAGTCGGCCAGCTCAAGAGCTCGACCAGCCGAGTCGGTCTCGATGTCCCCAGCGCCCACGACGGCGGGTGGGACCCAGGCCGACGGTGAATACCACCGGGCTCGTTCCCGCACGAGCTCGGCTGGGTTGTCTTCATCAAACGAGATGCCAACAACGATGGCCTCTGGCGCTTCTTTGTCGAACGCCATGATTCGAGTGGCGTCTTTGACCGTGCCGAACAGCCACTGGCCGTCCATCACAACAAGGACGGGCCAGCTGCGATCGGGCAGCAAGTGATAGCGGGCTGGTGTGGCGACCTGCACCAGGTGTCTGGCGCCAGTGCGGTCACAGGTGAGGCGGTGGGCCTTGGGAATCCACGTCATCGAGGTTGGCTCAGTCGAACTTGGGATCGCGCTTTTCGCGAAGCGCAGCGGCTCCCTCGGCGGCGTCGTGGCCGAGGAAGTTGAGCATCTCGAACCCGAGGCTGGCATCGAACGCTGGCGCGGCCTGCATCACCCAAAGATTGAGCGAGCGCTTCGTCCAGCGAGCGGCGTCTTGTGGTCCCGTTGCGATCTTGTCGGCGACGCGGAAGGCCTCATCCATGAGGTCGTCGCCAGGCACCGACTTCGACACGAGGCCGATCTGGTCTGCTGTCTTGCCGTCAATGAAGTCGGAGGTGATCAGGTAGTACTTGGCCTTTGCCAGGCCGCACAGCAGCGGCCAGATGATGTTGGCGTGATCACCGGCAGCGACACCAAGCCGGATGTGGCCATCGGTAAATCGCGCCTCTTCCGCCATCAGGCTGATATCGGCCATGAGTGCAACGGCAAGACCAGCGCCGACGGCAACACCGTTGATGGCAGACACGATGATCTTGGAGCACCGAGTCATGTTGTAGACGATGTCGCCTGCCTCTTTGAGGGCCACCTTCATGCCGTCGTAGTTCTGGATCATGGTCTCGATCCATTCGAGGTCGCCGCCGGCCGAGAACGCCTTCCCCTTGCCCGTCACCACCACGACTCGTGTGTCGTCATCGTCTTCGATATCGAACCACACGCGGCTGAGCGCACGGTGGGTGCGAGCGTCTGTTGCGTTGTAGCTCTCTGGTCGGTTGATCGTCATCAACAACACGCCGTTGTCTTTACGCTCGAACTCGAGATCGGGGTATAGGTCGAACCAGTCATCTGCCATGGCGGCTAGTTCACATCAAAGGTGGTGTCTCTGTCAGGTTGAGGTCGCTGCATCAACCTCGATACCCCAATCTGAAGTGCATCTGATTGCCCCACCAAACGTGACGTGTTAGCAACGTTTCGTGGGGCCACAGATCGTGGCGAGATGTTGGAGGATTGCGATGAAGTGGCTGAGGGCAGTTTTTGCGGTGATCGTGGTTGGCGGGGTGATGGTTGGCACAGGCAGTCCCGCGTCTGCCGAGTTTGCGTCGCAACGATTCCAAGACCAAGGCGAGTACCTGCCATGCACCATCAACGGCACCGAGGGTGACGACATCCTCCGCGGGACCGACGGCGACGACGTCATCTGCGGCTTTGGCGGCGACGACCAACTCTTCGGATTTGGTGGCAACGACGTGCTCGACGGCGGAGAAGGTAACGATCGCCTCTACGGCTCGAGTGGCGACGACTACCTCGTTGGCGCCGCGGGCGACGACATCATGTATGGCGGCGAGGGCGACGATGATCTCGCCGGCACCAACGGCTTCCGAGACGGCGAGGCCGACCAAAGCATCGGGGCTGATCGACTCGATGGCGGACCGGGGAACGACGTGCTGACAGCTGGCTTCTACATCGGCACCAGCTTCTTCCGTCCAGGAGACGGGGAAGGCGCTCGCATGTTCGGCGGACCAGGCATCGACAACCTGTATGGCTCTGATGCCAGCGACGTGATGTACGTGGGTGGCGATGGTGGCGTGGCCTACGGCTACGGCGGCAACGATCGCTTGATCGGAGCGAGGACCACCGAGAACAGCGCTGTATCCGGCCGGTATTGCAACACACAAGTGTTCGGCGGCACTGAGACTCAGCAACGAGCCACCAACCTCTTGAACGGCGGCAGCGGCAACGACTCGATCTCTTCCGGTGGCGGATCGTCGTGCATCGTCGGCGGTACTGGCGACGACCGCATGTACGGCTCCGAAGAAGTTGACTACATCTGGTCAGGTGGCTCAGAGCAGATTCCCGATGGTGGCGTCACCATTCTGTCTGGCGCTTCCGGCGACAGCGATCGCATGTACGCCAAGGGTGGCGACGACTTCCTCTTTGGCTCCCAGGGCGACGATCTGATCTACGGCGCCAACGGCAACGACACTGTCGTTGACACCTCGGAGAACTTCCCAGACTTCGACATCACCGCTGGCACAAACCGGATCCGCCTTGGGGCGGGAGACGATGTCGCGATCAGCGGAGGCTCTGACGACTCAATCACCGGAGGCCCGGGAGCCGACGACATCTCGGGCGGCGGCGGCAACGACCGGCTCTGGGCCGGCCGTGATGCCGATGTCGATTCGATCGATGGTGGTGATGGCGACGATGTGTGTGGCATCGGCGGGCCAGATGCCGCCCCCGTCAGTTGCGAAACGCTCTTCAACTTCGACGGCTAACGCAGCCCTACCATGAGCTGATGAGCGAACCTGCGGTTATCGGCACACCAGACGAGTTGGCTGGCGCGTACGTCGCGCTGCGTGCTCGTTGTCTTGAACTTGGTCGCTCATTGACCGACGACCAGGCGGCATCCATGTCACCGTGTTGTCCCGCCTGGTCGGTCAAAGATCTGTACGCCCACATGTCTGGGGTGGCCTCCGACATCCTGTCTGGCAACACAGAAGGTGCGGCAACTGAGGCTTGGGCTGACGCTCAGGTTGAGCGTCGGGCCGATGATCCGCTCGCAACAATCTGTGATGAGTGGGAGGGCAACGGGCCGGCTGTCGATGACGTCGTACGTGCCTTCGCCGCCAACTTTCCGCCCCAGTTCTATATCGATGCGTGGACCCACGAGTGGGATATTCGTCAGGCGCTGGGAACCGAGATGGGCGCGGTGCCAGACATGGCGCTCATCGAGGCCACACGACCCTTCCTCACCCAAGCGCTCCATCAGCGGGCGGTTGAGCTTCAGCCATCGCTCGGTGGCGACACGTTTGATCTCACGCTCACCGGGGGAGCGGATGGCGCCTCGTGGACGTCACGGGTGGGCGAAGGCGACGCAGCGAGCTCGATCGAGATGTCACTGTTCGAGTTTGCTCGCATCACCATGGGCCGCCGCAGCGCATCGCAGATCCAAGCGGTGCGCCCTGACGCTGACCCGTCACTGTTGGTGTTCTGGTCCGTGAACGGTCACGACATTGTCGACCCCGTGTTGGAGCCGAGCTAGGTCAGCCGACGAGGCCTAGCGGTTGAGCTCGGTCCAGGTTTCGGTAGCCGGGTCGTAGATCGCGGCCGACCCAACGGCGAGCACGCCAGGGTCGCCGCATCGAGGGAGTCCACCGAACACCACGAATCCGGCGTCTGTCCACGTGCCGGAGTGCTGACAGCGAGCTACGAGCGGGCTCGGGGGAAGCGTGGTCCACTGATCGGTCGCCGGGTCATAACTGGCGCCATCGTCGAGCAGTGCACTCGTGCCGTAGGTGGCGAACCCAGACCAGAACATCATCTGCTCGCCGGTCCAAACCGCCGGGGTGCGTTCTCGAGGACTAATCGGCATGGAAGCGCCGACTGTCCACGTATCTGTTGACGGGTCGTAACGAACGATGGTTCGCCGGTGCCCAGGACCAAGATGGCCGCCCGTGACGATCGCTTCGGTTCCTGTCCAAACCATCTCGTGCTCGTTGATCGTTCCGTCTGGATGAGATGCACCCTCTCGCCATTGCCGGGTCGACGGATCGAAGATCACGATCTGATCTGTTGAATATCCACCGACAAAGATCGCCTCCGTGCCAGTCCAGACCGACGCTGCGCCCTCTGTCGCTCGTAGCGGCGATTGCGGAAGTTCGGCCCACGCCCCTGTAGCCAGGTCGTACGACCAGCTGTCGTTTCTCGGATCGTTGATCGAGCCGCCGACGAGCAAGACCTCCTGCGGCGTCACCACCACCGCACCGGTGCCGTATCGAGTGGCCGGAAACGCCACTGACTCGGCCCACGTGTCGTCGGCTGGGTTGTATCGGAGCACGTAGATGTCGCCCGTCTCGAACTCCTGCCCGACCACGACCATCTCCGCACCCGTCCACCCAGCCGACACCGAGGGCCAAGTCCGCAACGACCGTGGAGCGTCTGCTAGGTCCCGCCACGTTGAGGTCGCAGGATCAAAGGCCAACCCGGAACGCAGAGGTTCACCGTCCGTCGTTCCGGACTCGCCGCCCTGAATCAGAAGCTCGGTACCGGTCCACACCGCCACGTGGCCAAAGCGAGGAGCGAACGTGTCCTGACAACTCTCAAGCGGGGTTTCTGCGGCCTCAGCAAAGCGGCAGGGATCCGGAGCGCTGATCGGGTCGATCGTCGTAACTCGGTGTTCGCACGATGATCCGGTCCAGACCTGAAGCGTTATCGACAGCGACTCAATGCCCTTGGCCTCAAGCACAGAGTTCGAACGAGTCACGAAGAACGTAAACGGGTAGCCGGGCCCGTATCCCAGGATTTCAAGATCGTCATCGA
>CALLGK010000110.1 GCA_938009905.1 uncultured Acidimicrobiales bacterium
GGCGATCTGATCGGTCCCCCTCGTATCGATCGCCCGCTGAGACCGACTGCCAAGCAGTCGGTCTCGTTCGTTTTCCGCTCGCCTTTCGCCACCCGCCTTTTCTCACCCGCCTTTCGCTGCAAGCAGAGTCGTGCGTATCTTTACGCCGTGGATCTGCGTCAACTCCAGGCCTTTCTTGCCGTCGTCGAACACGGCGGATTCACGGCCGCAGCTCGAGCGACGCACACCGTGCAGTCAAACATCTCGACCCACGTGGCGCGCCTTGAGCGCGAACTCGATGCCGTGCTCATCGATCGTTCGACCGGCGCCGCCACCCAAGAGGGCGAAGCCGTAGCGGCCAGAGCCCGTCAGGTACAGAACGAACTCGCCGCCCTCGAGGCCGACGTCGCGTCGTTGCAGGGCTCACCGCGAGGCACCACTCGCATTGGCGTGATCGGCACGACGGCTCGTTGGATCACACCAATTCTTGTGCAGCAACTCGCGGCGACCGCGCCAGACGTTCAGCTTGTCATCGTCGACGCAACAACGACGAGCCAAGTGCTGCGGTTGCTCGATGGCGACCTCGACCTCGGCATCGTCGCTCTCCCCGTGGACGATCCCGACATTGTCACCACTCCCCTGTTTGGCGAAGACAACGTGCTCATCACGCCAGATGGACACCCGCTCGCAAATCAAGACAAGCCGCTCACAATGGCCGACCTTGGCCGACACGAATTGATGCTTGCCGCTCCAGGCACCAGCTTTCGATCTGAAATCGACCGAGCGTTTGCCAACGCAGGTGTTTCACCGAAAATCAAGGTCGAAATCGACGGCCTTCGCCTACTCGCGTCGCTGGCGTTCAGTGGGTTCGGAGCGGCGATCGTTCCCGCCTCGGGCGCTCCCAGCTGGCTCACTGACGGTTGGACCAGCCATTCGGTCGACGGACTTGGACAACGAACGGTCGGCCTTGCGACCCGGCGGCGCGGTCGCCTGTCGGTTGCCACCGAGGCCGTGGCCACCGCCATTCGGGCATGCGTACTGGCCGAGACCCGCCAGCAAGATGGCCTCACCCCGCTGCTGACCTAGCCACAAGAATGTGACCAACGTTCCAATGTGATGAGCCTCGTTTGGATCGAGATGGGCTAGAACGGAGCGGTGACGCAGACCAGGGACGCCGCGTCGTCGACCGCAGAAGCTTCAACGGGTGGGGACACGTCGGACATCACGATCGTGCCAGACGCTCCTTCAACGACGCGCCTTGGCCACTCGGTCACGCCGAAAGCATCCGCCACGGTCGTCGAGTTGGCAGAGCGGCCAACGATGCTGGTCGACATCGGGACGGGCGAACCGGTTGCCCCCGTGCTCAGCCCTGAGGAATCCCAGATTCTCGAAACAGCAATCCACACCGCAACCCGGCAACGGATGCCCATTGTCATCCTGATGTCGACCACTGGCCCGTCACCGGCAGACGGTGTCGCCGCTATTGACGGCTGGGCCAGAGCAGCGCGGGCCATGGTGGCCGCAAGCGGGGTGATCCCGATCATCTTCGGCGCGTGCGGCCCGATCGTCTCTGGTCCGGCGCTTCTTATGGGCATCGCCGACATCACGATCTTCACGCAAGACGCCTACGCCTTTGTGTCCGGCCCCCACATGGTTCGATCCTTCACCGGCGTGCCAACCACCTCAGAAGATCTCGGTGGGGCTGGCAGTCACGCTCGATCTAGTGGCGTCGCATCTCTCGTGGTCGACAATCGCGACGAGGTCGTTGAGACCGCAGAGCTGTTGCTCGGCTACCTCCCGAGTTCCGTCGACGACACACCACCTCGGGTGGAAACTGACGACCCGGTCGATCGCGATGCCGAGCGCTCAACGACCGTGTTGCCCAGCCATCCCACCGGGTCATACGACGTGCGCGAGATCATCGCCGACGTTGCCGACGACGGCGAGTTCGTCGAGCTACGCGCCGCATGGGCACCCAACGTCATCACCGCACTCACGTCCATCGGCGGTCACGTGGTTGGCGTCGTCGCCAACCAGACGCAGGCGCTTGCCGGCAGCATCGACATCCCCGCCAGCCAAAAGGGCGCTCGGTTCGTCGCCTTCTGCGATGCCTTCAACATCCCGCTGCTCACACTCGTCGACACGTCCGGCTTCCTTCCGGGCAAAGACCTCGAGTGGCGGGGCATGATTCGCCACGGAGCGCAGCTGGCCTTTGCCTATGCCAGGGCCACGGTTCCTCGCGTTGCGCTGATTCTGCGCAAGTCATACGGCGGCGCCTACATCGTGATGGACAGCCGCAACATGGGGAACGATCTGATGCTGGCATGGCCGTCGGCTGAGGTTGCCGTGATGGGAGCCAAGGGCGCCGTCGAGATCCTGCATCGCGGGGCAAGCCCAGAAGAACGAGTGCAGCTCGAAGCCGACTACGAGGCTCGCTATCTCACGCCATATCCAACGGCCGAGCGGGGCTCGATCTCCGATGTGATCGACCCGGTCGACACCAGGCGGCAGCTTGCAGCAGCCTTCGAGCTGTTGTCGACGAAGCGGGAACGGCTCCGCCCTCGTCGTCACGGCAACACCCCGCTGTAGACCTCGCCGATGCTGGCAAACGCGGGACCCAACGAACGCCGACATCGCCTGCGCTCAGAAATGACACTGTGACGCTCGTTACGGCTACATTCGACCCTGGCAAGTGGAGGTTCACGCCGAGCCTTGTTTTCGCTCGAATCACGCATCCCGCACAACGACGTGCCCGGATTCCAGCGAAACCTTCGTCCGATTGCCCGAACTCATCCGTCTTCAGCACCAACGTGGTGCTCACAGGTGAGAAACAACACGCAAACTATTCCGACTGAGGAGCTGCCAACGTGGCTGGTGACCAGAGAGAGTCCGTAACTGTCGTCGACAATCGCACTGGGGAGAGCGTTGAGATCCCCATTGTTGACGGTGGAGTGGCGGCCTCCGAGTGGGCGAAGCACATGCCAGGACTCTGGTTTGCCGACCCCGGCTTTGGCGCAACAGCGTCAACCACGAGCGCCATCACCGACCTTGACGGTGCAAACGGCATCCTCCGGTACCGCGGCTACCCCATCGAGCAGCTGGCCGAGAACTCGACGTTCCTCGAAGTCTGCTACCTGCTGTTGTTTGGTGAACTGCCAACAACCGAGCAGATGGACGCGTGGGTGCACGACATCACGTATCACACGTTCCTGCACGAAAACATGCGAAAGCGCTTCATGGAGGGCTTCCACCACGACGCTCACCCCATGGGCATGCTCATGTCGGCCATCGCCGCCCTGAGCACCTTCTACCCAGAAGCCAAGGACATCCAAGATCCCGACAACCGGTATCGCCAGATCAACCGACTCATCTCGAAGGGCCCAACGATTGCCGCCATGGCCTATCGGGCCAGCATCGGCATGCCGTTCGTCTACCCAGACAACAACCTCAACTACGCCGAGAACTTCCTCTCGATGATGTGGAAGGTGGCCGAGCCCACCTACGAGCCAGACCCAGTCCTCGCACGTGCGCTCGACGTCTTGCTGATCCTCCACGCCGACCACGAGCAGAACTGCTCGACCACCACGATGCGTGTCGTAGGGTCGAGCCACGCCGATCCGTACTCCGCAGCAGCAGCCGCAACCGGTGCCCTCTACGGCCCTCGTCACGGCGGTGCCAACGAGGCCGTCATCCACATGCTCGAAGACATCGGCTCCTACGACGAGATCCCCGCCTTCATCGAATCGGTGAAGAACGGCGAGGGTCGTCTCATGGGCTTCGGTCACCGCGTCTACAAGGCGTATGACCCTCGAGCTCGCATCGTGAAGGAACAGGCCGACGCCGTGTTTGAGGTAACGGGTCGCAGCCCGCTGCTCGACATTGCGCTCAAGCTTGAAGAGATCGCCCTTAGCGACGACTACTTCATCAGCCGCAACCTGTACCCCAACGTCGACTTCTACACCGGCCTGATCTACCAGTCGATGGGCTTCCCACTCGACATGTTCACGGTGCTGTTCACCATCGGCCGCATGCCGGGTTGGCTTGCCCACTGGCAAGAGTTGCTCGAGCAGGACCAGCGAATCTCGCGTCCACGCCAGCTCTACACCGGCGTCGGTGAGCGCGACTACATCGCTCTCGAAGACCGCTAACTCACGCTCGTCCTGGGCAGCTTCGCATGGACTTCGCCCTCACTCCCCATCTCGTTGAGCTCTCGGACAAGGCACGAACCATTGGCCGCGAGGCCGCAGCGCGCTGCGACATTCAAGAGGATTCCTGGCTGATCGGCGCCGATCGGGCGTTCTCCAAACAGCTTGCGGCCGAGGGCTGGATCGGTATGACCTGGCCGCAAGAGCACGGTGGTGGCGGCTACTCCGCTCTCGAGCGCTACGTCGTGGTCGAGGCGTTGATCGCCACCGGTGCTCCCATCGCTGCATCGTGGTTCGCCGATCGTCAGATTGGCCCGACCCTGCTGCAATACGGCACAGACGAACAACGTCACCGTTGGCTGCCCGGCATCATCGACGGAACCTCGATGTGGTCGATCGGCATGTCGGAGCCAGACGCCGGCAGTGATGTGAGTTCGATCCGCAGCAAGGCCGTACGCGATGGTGACGACTGGATCATCGACGGCGACAAGATCTGGACAAGCGGCGCGGCCGAGGCCGACTGGATCTACTTCGTCGCCCGCACCGACCCAGACGCACCACCGCACAAAGGCCTCTCCGAGTTCGTTGTCGACATGTCGTCACCGGGTGTGTCGGTGAAGCGAGTCAAGGACATGACCCGCAACGAACACTTCTGCGAGGTGCACTTCGAGAGCGTTCGTGTTCCCGGCGACAACCTCGTTGGCGGGCTCAACGAGAGCTTCGGTCAGATCATGCGCCAAATGGAGCACGAGCGAGGCGGCATCGATCGCCTCGTGTCAAACAGAGCGCTCTACGACGAGGCTCTTGCGTCGTTCACGGCAAGCGGCAGTAGCGATCCGCTCCTGCGGCAACGGTTCGCTCACGCAGAATCGATCTACACGATTGCTCGCCACATGGTGTTGCAAGAGGTCGTTGGCCAAGCGCCACGAGGTTGGTCATCCATCACCAAGACCTTGGCCACAGAGTTCGAGATCGACGTGGCTGATCTGTGCGGACGAGTGGCCGGCGCCGACGCCCTGCTCTGGAACCGTGTGAGCCGCAACATCTGTTACGCCCCGGCCTACACGATCATGGGCGGCACAACGCTTATCTTGCGCAACATCATCGGCGAGCGAGTCCTCGGCCTTCCCCGGGAACCCCGCCCCACCTAGTTGCGCAGCCCTTTTAGTTGTGCGGCCCTGCTTCGCTGAGCAGCGTCATCCGAGATGGCGGACGGAGGCCAGCGGGTTCGCCGGCATGACGGCAAGATCGATTTCGATGTCGACGATCGAACACGATCCCTCGGCGATCAACACAGGATCGGCCTTGAGCCTGGCCATCTGCGGCACGGCGTCGGCAGCTGATGCCAGGTCGCCAACGAGCTCAGACAACGCATCACGAGTTGCCCCCTCGGGCACGATCTTGTCTAACCACGACTCGCTGATGATCTCGTTGAGCCGTTGCTTCGAGAGCGGCAGAGCGGTGGCAACGTTGTGCTCGACATGTTCACCGACCGAGCCGCCGAGTCCGAGCCTCAGGTGAATGCCCTGGTCCCAGCTCTGCGTGATGTCGACGCGCAGATGGAAGCCAGACGTTGACTGTCGTTGCACGATAAGCGGCCACAGCGCCTCGCCGAGATTGTCAGACATCCTGACCAGCGCTCGCTCAACATCAGCACCATCGTGCAAGTCGATGGCGGCGCCACCCTGTTCGCCAGGCGAGCGCTTTGCCATGCTTCCGGCCTTCAGCACAACGGGGTAGCCAACCCGAGCCGCAATCTCGACTGCCTCATCGACAGACGATGCGAGCTCGTAGGCCGGCACCGGCAAGCTCAGGGCTCCGAGCAGGGGTGGCAGAACCGGATCGCTCAGTGTCAGCGACGCTGCTTGTGCGTCGCCCAGCACATCGAGGGCAGCCTGTTCCATCGCCTCGGCCGCCTCGGGGTCGGCGCCAAACTCCTCGCCTTGATCGCGCTCAAGCCAACGGCCGTACTCCGCGGTTCGACCGAGCGCGACCGCGGCCCCTTCCGGGTAGTCGAACACGGGAAGGTCGGGAACGTCGATGAGGTCACCATCGAGCAAACCCGTGATCGCCATGGGCTTTGCCACCGATCGATCGACTCGACCGACGAGTTCAGTGAGTTGGTCAAGCGGCAACGTAGGCGTCGGCACGAACGCCACGAGCACGAGGTCGGCTCTGGCATCAACCGACGCGGCAACCAACGCCGTTTCGTAGGTGGCGAAGTCGGCCTCGCGCGGTACCACTAGGGAGTCTGGTTCGATCTCGGCGATCGTGAGCCCCACCCGCTTGGCCGCCGATTCTGCCAACCGGCTGATCGAGCGAGCGTTGGTGACGATGGCGAGTCGTGAGCCTGTTGGCACCGGTTGCTTCGCCATCATCTCGACCTGCTTGACCAAGCCAGACACCTGCTCGACCAACACAACCCCGGCCTCGCGCAGCATCGAGCACATGCCCTCGTCTGAAGGTGCCACCATCACGAGCGGCTTGCGCTGCGAGATAGCCCGAGCGATCCGCGAGAACTTCTTCGCGTTACCGACGTTTTCGAGATACATGGCGACGACCGACGTGCGGTCGTCGCCGTGCCAGAACTGCAGCAAGTCGTTGACAGAGACGTCGGCCCGGTTGCCAACGGCCACCATCGACGAGATTCCGACGCCGTGGCGCTCGAGATGATGAAGGAGGCCACCGGCAAGGGGGCCGGACTGCGAGACCAAGCCAACGGTTCCCTCATTGACCCGAACGGGCACAAACAGGGCGTGGAGCGAAATCTCGGGATCGGTGTTGACCAGGCCAAAGGCATTGGGACCGATCAGGCGAAGACCGTTGCTTCTGGCAAGAGCGGCGAGCTGCAGCTCGGCGTCTCGCCCCTCGGCGTTGAGGTCGCCGAACCCTGCCGTGACGATGAGCAGACCGCCAACATCCGCATCAACACAATCGCGAACGACCATCTCGACGTTCGACGCCGGCACCGCCACAATCGCCAGATCGATCGGGCCTTCGATGTCGCCGATCGACGCGGCAGACGGAGCACCGGCGATGTCTGCACCCTCGGCGTGTGGGTTGACCGCGGTGAGGGTGCCGGTGAACCCTGCGCGAACGATTGATCGCACAAGATCGTGCCCAACTGAGCCGGGCTGACGACCGGCGCCAATCACGGCAACCGAGGATGGAGCGATCAGCCGCTCGATCGATCGGGCCTGAGCCCGCCGTTCACGACCTTCGATGGCCTCCGCCGTCTCGTCTGTGACTTCGATGCCCAGCGAGACCTCGATGACACCGTCGGCGAAACCCGTCTCAACCTCGAAGCCCGCCTTGCGAAAGACCCGCAACATTCCGACGTTCTCTGGCAACACGGTGGCCGTGAACCCGTCGAACCCTTGCAGCCGACCAGCCGCCGCGAGGTACTCGAGCATGATCGTGGCGAAGCCGCGTCCGTGGTGGTTGTCGTCGACAAAGAACGCAACCTCGGCTCGCTTCTCGCCAGGGTGGTTTGGTGAGTCCCACTGTTCGTAGCGGGCCACGGCAACGAGCTCGTCACCGATGGTGGCCACAAAGGCCATGCGTCGCTCGTAGTCAACCTGCGTGAAGTAGTCGAGCTCCTTGTTGGACAGCTCGGGGCGGTACCGAAAGAAGCGAAAGTACACGCTTTCTTGCGACTGACGCTTGTGAAACGTGTCGAGCAGATCGCGGTCTTCAGCCCGAATGGGACGCATGTGCGCCGTCGTCCCGTCACTCAAGACGATGTCGGTCTCCCACTCGGCTGGGTACGGGACGTCGCTCACCTCGTCATCGTAGGACCCGCCGGACGCCACGGTCGGCCTCTTCTTCGACGGCCGAGGAATAGCACCGTCTCGGCATGAGTTCACTACTCGTTCAGCCCGATCCGACACGACACATGCGAGAATAAACTCATGGCCCCGTCCGAGAATCAGATTGCGGTGTTGAAGCATCGACGTGCAAGTCGATGGATGCACTGGATCAACTTTCCCGTCCTCACCATCATGATCTGGAGCGGACTCCGGATCTACTGGGCCGACGTCCGCGACCCCTTCGGATTCGGCGTTGGCCTCGTCGGCTGGCACTGGTTCGACTTCTTCCCTGACTCGGTCAATGAGACCCTCGGCCTCCGAGCTCGCCTTGCCAAGGGCATGGCCTGGCACTTCACGTTCGGCTGGCTCTTCACCATCAACGGCCTGGCATACGCCATCTACACCTGGCGCTCAAAAGAGTGGCGCCACCTCCTCCCCGATCGACACAGCCTGCGCGATTCGATCAAGGTCACCAAGCACGACCTCATGTTTTGGGCTCGCTCGAAGAACCCGCTACCACCGCAGGGTCGCTACAACGGCGCCCAGCGCCTGAGCTACTCGGCCATCCTCTTCCTCGGCGGTATCGAAGTGCTTACGGGCTTCGCGATCTACAAGCCAACCCAGGCCAACATCCTCACCACGATCTTCGGCGGCTACGAGTGGGCTCGCGGCATTCACTTCGCCATCACAATCATCTTCTTACTGTTCTTCGTTGTGCACGTCGTACAGGTCGGATTCGCCGGCTGGCGAAATTTCATGAGCATGGTGACCGGTTACGAACTCATCGATCTCGACGACGCCACAACCGACAGCGTGAGCTTCGACGAAACCCACATCTCAAGCAGCGGCAGCGACACCACCGACCCCGACTCCAATGATGAGGAACTCAGCCATGTCTGAGACATCCAACGACAAACGCAAGAAGACAGACGCAAGCAACACCGACGCCGAACGGGCAGCCCGATACGCAGCCCTCGAAGCCGAATCTCCCCGCATCTCGCCCTCCGACTACACGACGAAGAGCCGACGATCGTTTCTGACCGGCGGTGCGGCCATGGCCGCTGGCGCCTTCGGGTTCCGCTGGATCCAGACTCGGCCAGAGAGCGATCGCATCCCCGACGTGTTGCGACGAGGCCACGAGGTCAACGAATCGGTGTGGCGTGCTCTGAAGAGAGACGGCGTCAACGCACCGACCTTCCCCCGGAGCGCCTCATCGATGGTCCGCGTCAATGGACGACGTGGACTGGGCGAAGAGATCGATCTCGCTGCGTGGGAGATGCGAGTCGAGGGACCGGACGGCACGTTGCTTGGAACGCACGTCATGGACGAGATACGGGCCCTGCCATTCCACGAGATGACCATCGAGCACAAGTGCGTCGAAGGCTGGAGCCACATCGTCACCTGGGGTGGCGCTCGCTTCTCTGACTTCGCTGCGCTTTACGCCGACGAACTCGGAGGTCTCCCGCCGTATGTGTCACTCAACACGCCAGACGAGGAGTACTACGTCGGTGTCGACATCGAATCAATGATGCACGAGCAGATGTATCTCGCCTACGAACTTCAAGGTGAGCCGCTCACGCAAGATCACGGCGCACCCCTACGCCTTGCGTCGCCCAACAAGTACGGCATCAAGCTCCTCAAGCGCATCGGCACGATTCGATTTACCGATGAACGCCCCACCGACTTCTGGTTCGAGCGGGGCTACGACTGGTACGCAGAGCTCTAGTCACGCCCCTGGTTGTCGCCCGAGGGCATGACGCCAAAACGCGAACGGGAGGCCTCGACCCTCGGTTTCGAGGGAGAGACCTCCGATTCGCATCAACGGGGATTGAACTGGGGCTCGTTAGAAGAGTTCGAGCTTCTTTGATGCAATACCAAGGCAGGCAGAGCCGACGATGGCAAGGATGACTCCGAGCGCCGCGATCAGCCCTGTACTCGAGCCGGTCACGGGGAGCTGTGCCCCCGGCGTCTGCTGAGCGACCTGTAACGCAGGCTCGTTCAGCTCAGCCTGCACGGTCGACATACGAGTCGTCGACGCCGAACCGGTGTCTGTCGCCTCGGTTGAGGCCGGTGCTGCGCTGACGGCCACGACCGACGCAGGAGCCGCGGTGGTAGGTGCCTCGGGCGCAAGCGGCGCGTCCGTTGCTGGTGGATCGGTGGCCGCAGCCTCTGTTACCGGAGCCTCTGTTGCTGGGGCCTCGGTTACTGGGGCCTCGGTTACTGGGGCCTCCGTCGCTGGCGGATCCGTCACTGGCGGATCGGTCGCAGGAGGCTCTGTCACGGCAACCTCGGTGACTGGAGGTTCAGTCGCTGGAGGTTCAGTGACTGGGGCTTGGGTGACCGGAGGAGCTTCGACCTCGCCACAATCGTGTGCGGGAACGCCATCGCCTTCCACAACGCATGGCTCCTTCGGAGCCTCGCACTCGGCTGGCACGGCTTCACCCTCAACAAGGCCAGCACACACATCAACCGGCTCACACTCAACCGGCACAGCCTCACCCTCAACAAGATCAGCACACACATCAACCGGCTCACACTCAACCGGCACAGCCTCACCCTCAACAAGGCCAGCACACACATCAACCGGCTCACACTCAGCCGACGTCTCTGCGCCCTCGACCAAACCAGCGCAAGGATCAGCAGGCAGGCACTCGGTCGGGACGGCTTCGCCCTCAACAAGATCAGCACAGACGTCGACGGCATCATCGCCCACCGGCTCGATGCAGATTGCGGTGACCTTCAGTGAGTTCGGTCCTTCGATCGCGTTGGCGGCGCCGAAGTGTTCGATGCGAATGGCGTCGGCATTCTGATCAATCGTGATCTCGCCGAGCTCATCAAGGGCCCAACCGGTGTAGGCGTTGTCGCCGAGTTCGGTGGTGTAACCGGTGGCAGCCAGATCGGTACCCGCCGCGGTGAGGACGATGCGAGCTTGCTCATGTGCTTGCACCCCAACTTCGTCCCGGAACGAGTAGGCGTCGTGCGTAGCCGCCTGCACGGTGTAGGTGCCAGCCGGAAGCGACACGTTGAGCGTCAGCGTGGTTTGGAGATCTTGTCCCAAGCCGAGTCGAGGCTGACTCATCGATTCTTCGTCTGACGGCCCTGTGGAGGACACGACGATCGGATCAGCGCACGAAACCGCTGGTGGTGCCATGTATTCGTCAGCGGTACCAGCCGTTGACGAGCTGCCGGCAGTCGCGGCGCCGAGAGCCGACGCTGAGACTGCAATGAGAGTTGCAATTGCCGCAATCCAAGATCGCTTCATGGATTTTTGCCTTTGGTTGTTGGGTTACGCCCGCAAACCTGCCCACTAAGAACGTAAACGAATCGTCACGCTTGGTCGCGCATCCTCAACACAAGGGGGCACCAACCGGCCATCGAACGTGACCAGAGACAGGACGGCAGTGGGGACGCAAACGGACGAAAAACAGATCAGCCCCGCTCATAGTGAGCGGGGCTGATGTCTGATTCTGGTGGGCCGTACAGGACTTGAACCTGTGACCCCTACCGTGTCGAGGTAGTGCTCTAGCCAACTGAGCTAACGGCCCAGCACCGTGGTGCCGGTCAGATCGAGAGACTACCGGACGGCAGCCCCTCCGACACAGAATTGGCAGCGGTCCAACGATTTCTGGACACGCCGACGGAAGAATGGAGCGCAGGGCGGGATTTGAACCCGCGAATCACGGCTTTGCAGGCCGCTCCCTTAGGCCGCTCGGGCACCTGCGCTGGGAAGTCCTGAGGGTAGCCGACCGCAGCCGCTGTCAGCGCCTCGAATTTGTGGCCATGCATGGCCGTGTCATCCGGCAGTGTTCTCGGCAGGAGCATTCTCAACGAATGCCACGTTGCCGCTTCTCGACTCGAGCGACACCGTGCGCTGTTCAAGCGTTGCGAGATCGACAAGAGCCAGCTGACCGTTGTCGACGAAGTAGCTGAGGTACGAACCATCGGGACTGACGGATGGCCCGAATCGATTCGCCGGCCAGTCAAACGGCACCTCACGATCGAGCTCAACATCGAACAACACAATCGATCGATTACCCGGATCGAGGTAGGCGATCAGGCGACTATCGCCGAGCAGCAGTCCCAGTTCGAACGCAACTTCGGGCAGCGGCCGCACGACGGCATCCCATGTGCCCACCTCGTGCCATTGCCGAACGCATTGCAGCGCCTCATCGCAGTTCTGCACCAAGGCGAAACGATCGTCGACGGCAAGCAGGCGACCATCGAGCACCTTGAGATAGTCGTCGCCGTCACGGGCATAGACGCCTCCTGTGGGAGGCGTGAACACATCGGGATTGGCGGCGTACCCGCTTGAGAACACGATGGGACCTCGACGCGGGTCCGTCGGATTCGTGGCCAGGATTCGTCCAGTCTCCAACTCGATCGTTGTCTCGAAGAACTTCGCCACTTCTTCGTCGAAGCTCGACCACAACACCGTTGCCGTCTCGGCCTCGCCTGGTCCCTCCTCGTCTGGCCACGCGGCAACGGCCACCGCAAAGCTGCCGGGAGGAGCGACGCGAATGACGTCGCCATCGAGATCACCGACATCGGCGATCACGACAAATCCACCGGTTGGTTGCTCCTGAAACAAGAGCTGGTCACCAATCTGAGTAATGAACTGGCCAGCGGCGATTCGGTGCTCGCTGATCTGCCCAGTTGCGAGGTTCACTACCTCGATATCGCCAGAGAAGTTGTTGACGACGATGGAGAGGTTCGAGTCAGGATCGAGCGGGCCAGGGCCGGGCTGAACCAGATCAGAGCCAACGAGCTCGCCAGACTCAGACAACACCGGTTGACCACCCGCATCTTCGAAGCCGGGGATGGCGGGATCGATCCGCTCACCAGTCAGCGCCTCCTCCATCATCCCGTCGTCGCGGTCGGCCTCGAACGTCGGTGCTGGTTCGGGCTGGGTTGTTTCCGTCGTGTCGTCGACGACACCGTTTGCTTGATCGTCCGACGAGCCAGAAGACAACAAGGACCAAAGCACGGCAACGACAACGATGGCGCCCAACGCACCGAGCACTTTTGTGACTGCGTTGTCGTTGGTCGACACCGTTGTTTCGGACCGAGCAACCGGTGCTTCGGTGCCTAACAGATGCAGTTCTTCTTCGACCCCAGACACTGGCAGAGAAGGATACGGGTCGGCGCCTACGAGGGACTGATCGCGAGCGAGACAGGGCTTTGCAGATCGGTGATCGGCGGACCAACGGGCACGCCAGCTGCCACATCGATCACCGTGATGCCCTCGCTGCTCGAGATGGCCAGAAATGCGCCATCCGGACTCACGGCGATGGCCTCAACGCTGTCGATGGATCCCACGTCGAGGAAGTCGTTTGATTCAACGTCAAACACCTGCGGTGCGCTGAACTGCTCGCGCACCACCAGGATGCGTCCGCCGCCGAAAATGCGGGCGTGTTCAAACTCGCCAGGCGGGAGCGGACGATCGACCACCGTCCAGTCGGATCGCTGCACCCATTCGATGCTGCACGCAAGCGAGTCATCACATCGTTCCAGAATGGCGAAGGTGTCGTCGAAGCCCAGAATTCGTCCATCGGCCACCTGCTCATACGCGGGGCCTCGCACTTCGTAGACACCGCCCGCTGGCCCGGTGAACAGCGTCGTGTCGCTTGAGAACCGGTTGTTGGGCAGGAAGGGGTGTGAGTCGCGCAGGGTGCCTCGGTAGATGATCGTGCCGATGTCGAGATCGATGGTCATCTCGGTGTAGCGGGTGGCTCCGCCGTCGGTCTCGACCGCAGCTAGGAACGCCACGACTGACTCGCCGCCTTCTTCGCGGGCGGCCACGATCCACGTGTTTTTCGAGATCACTCGAGGAGTCGTTGTTGGCTCGAGGAGGCTGATCGCGGAGTGCCGCTCGGGGTCGAAATCGCGAACCACGAGGTATTCGTCGCTCTGCAAGACAATCTCGTCGTAGCGATAGCCGTAGTTCGTCACCACGCCAGAGTCGAGATCAACGCCAACCATGCCGTTGACTGAACCGTCGTTCCGTTGCGCGTACAGGGTGAGGCCAGAGCCGCTCAGCAACGGGTCGACGGGATCGAGAAGGGTGCCCACGATCGGTTCTTCTGGCTCTTCATCCTGTTCGGACGCATCGTCGACGGTGGTGTCTGAGGTCGTACCGTCGTCGTCAGCACCTTCATCCTCTACCTCGTCAATCGATTCCTCGGTGCCATCTTCGCCAACGGCGTTGTCAGCCCCAGAACCGGAAGCGATCGACCAAACAACCACGCCAGCAACGATCACGCCGAGAGCAGCCAACACCTGATTTCGGCGAGATGAGCCGGACGAAACGGTGGTTTTGCGGGCAACGGGCTGAGGCGCGACATCAAGAAGTTCAAGATCGTCGTCGGCGCCGGCCATCGCTGCGAGGGTAGACGGACCAGAGGCAAAGCCAGGGATTCAAGCGGGCTGCGGGCGCCATGTGCAACTCCCTGATTGCCAGTCTGCCGACGCGCGTTGTACGGTGACGATCGTGGAGCACGTCACCATCTCACGCCACTACGACAAGCTACCGACCGACGTTTGGTCGGCGATCTGTCGACTCGACGAGTGGCTTGAGCCTGGTTTGCGGTGGCGGATCGACGAAGGTGAGACGGACGCCCCGCACCGACTGGTGGCACGCTTCTGGGACCCGCAGGCAGTTGACGCCGAATCCAACCGCCCACGACCGTCGACCAAGGTGACCATCACCGTTGAAGCCGATGACGATGATGAGGGCTCTGTCGTCACGGTGCACGAGCAACGTGATCGGTCGTTCGACCTCCGGGCCAACAACACGCACCCCTCTCGCGATGCACGCCGTTCGAGCAATGAGCTTCGTTCCAATGGCCGAGCCAAGGCCTTGGCTGGCCGGTGAGTTCTTCAAACCCGCTGGGCTCAGGCTCCGCCGACCAAGCAGCGTCGCTTTTTGCCGCGCTCGCTGATCCAACCAGACAGGAACTGCTCGGCCTGCTGGCCCACCAGCCTCAGTCGGCCTCGGCGCTGGCCCGTCAGGTGGACGTGAGCCGCCAGGCCATCGCCAAGCACCTCTCCGCACTCGAAGCGGTGTCGCTCGTGCGCGGCGCGAAGCTCGGCCGCGAGCTGCAGTTTCACGTCGACCCCACCGGTCTTCAGCACGCCGCCGACTGGATCACGGCCACCTCAGCCAAATGGGAGCAGCGCCTCGATCGCCTCGGCGACCTGCTCGACTAGCTCTTGGTGAGGTCTGGAGCGTTTGGCGATGCGATCGGCATCGACGCCGTGCCTGGCGTTTCGGCGAGTGCGGCGGCTGCCCTGTCGTTTTCCATGATCTTGTTGAGCACGGCCTGGCCAGCACGTTCGAACGAGTCGCGATGGTCAATCACGTACTGCCGCGAGGTTCGAAGCGGCTCGAGGTAGCCGTTGATCTCGGGCACGACGTAGCGGGCCACAAGGTCCCAGCTTCGGCGCTGGTTCTCGATGTTGGCCCAGTCGTTGGCGAATCCAATAACGGCGCCAAAGCCGCCAGTGATCTCGTACATCTCACGAATGCGGTTGATGAGGTCGTCTGGCGTACCGATCACGGCCGACGCCGTTTCGGAGAACGCGATCTCGTCGACCGCTTGGTCTGGATTATCGAACGCAGAGGCGCCGGCGCGCATCAACGTGCCAACCGTGTACTCGTTGTGCCACCGCATGAGGCCGTGCTTGGCCTGCTCACGGGCCTCCTCGCGCGTTTCGGCGATATGGAAGTTGAACATGACTCGCCAGTTGCTGCGGTCAACAACGTTGCCGAACTTCTCTGCTGACTCTTCGGCGAACGACCATTGCAGCGGTAGCGACTGAATGCCTGCGGTCGACATGGATCCGATCGACAGCACGCCCATGCCGTACTTACCGGCGAGTGTCATGCCGGACGGGCTCACCATTGACGCGGTGGCCATCTCAACCTCTTGCTGCATTGGCAAGATTTGCAGCGCGGCATCGTTCAGCGTGAACCACTCCGATTCATGGCTCACCCGCTCCCCCGCCAACAACGGCTTGATCACGCCGATGGCTTCGTCTTGGCGATCACGCTGAGTCAGCGGATCGATGCCAAGCACGTGGGCGTCTGACGGAAGCGCTCCAGGCCCGGTGCCAAGAATGGCCCGGCCTCCGCTCATGTGGTCGAGCTGCGTAATGCGTTGCGCGACCAAGAACGGGTGGTGATAGGGCAGTGACACGACACCGGTGCCGAGCTTGATGCGATGGGTTCGCTGCGCCGCCCCGGCGAGGAACATCTCGGGCGAGGCGATGGTCTCCCAACCGGTCGAGTGATGCTCACCGCACCAGAACTCGTCGTAGCCAAGCTTGTCGAGCAGTTCGGCCAGTTCGAGATCTCGCTCGATCTGCAACATGGGGTGCTCACCAATGGGGTGATGCGGGGCGAGAAAGGCTCCAAAACGCAATCTGTCCATGACGCACGTTAGACCTGAGTCTGTACCCGTCGATAACTCGACCGATTCGACACTCACCCGAGAAGGGCGGTGAGCACCTCGTCGTTCCACGCCTCGGCGTCGTTGTCATAGACGCCAAAATCGAACGTGGCCCAGTCCCAGTAGCCCCACGCAAATCCCTGTGCCTCTGACGTTTGACGCACGAACGTGATCCACGCAATGCGATCGTCGCTGTCGGCCGACGACACGGTGCCGAACTCACCGACAAACATCGGCACACCTTGCTCGTCGGCCCACGTCCTGGCCATCGCCAGCTCGTCAGCCACAACCTGGCGGGCAGCGTCGCCACCGTCCCACTCGGTGCCAACCCACTCGTCTGACCCGTTGACCCACGGAGCACCCTGATGCGTGAACGGAAATGGCTCGTAGAAGTGCACAGACGCGATCAAGTTGTCGTCGTCTGGCAGCACGAGTGCCTCAAGTTCCAGCACCGAATACCAGTTGCCGGGGCCAATCATCACGGTGCGATTCGGGTTGGACTCGCGAATAACGTCGAGCGCATCTGCCGCCAGTGCGTTCCAGGTGTCGCCGCCGAGGTTGGTATTCGGTTCGTTGAGGATTTCGAAGATCACGTCCGTTGGCTGGTCGGCGTGCCGCTCTGCAATTTGGCTCCAGATGGCGAGGAACCGCTCTCGTTGGCCGTCGGGGTCTTGCGTCAGCAACTCGAAGTGATGCACGTCAAGCACAACGGCGAGATCGTTGGCGAGCGCCCGCTCGATGACCGCATCGACTCGCTCGTGCAGTTCGTCGTCGATCGTGTAGGGAGCCGCCTCGTCAGCCCACACCGACCAGCGAACCGGAATGCGAACCGCGGTAAACCCTGCGTCAGCGATCGTGTCGATGTCGTTGAGTTCAAGATCAGGGCCCCAGGTTTCACCCCGATCGAGCTCAAGAACGCCGCCGATGTTGAGCGTGGCTGCGAGCCGGGCATTGGCAACCCACGGATTCGCCTCATCACCAGTGGGCTCGTCGGATGCGTCGTCGCTTCCCGCTGCATCACTCGTGGATGCGCCGTCATCGGTTGCTGAGTCATC
>CALLGK010000111.1 GCA_938009905.1 uncultured Acidimicrobiales bacterium
ACGAGTACGAGGCCAATGAGCAGGTAGGCGAGGGCGCCGTTGCCACCTGGCATCACTGCGGTAAGCAGCCGACCGCTCAGGATGTAGGGAATCATCGCCGGAAGGTGCTCAAACTCAGCGTCTACGTAAGGCAGATTGCCATCGAGCATGTCGTCGGCCCGGATGTTGAACAGCTTGGGGTCACCAGCCAGCACCGAGTTTGGCGCCAGGGCGTCGAGAAGCACGGAACCAAGCGCGGCGGCCACAAGCCACCGCAGGATCCACTCTCGGCCAATCGACGTCATCAGTTCCTCATCGGCCGCCACTCCCCATGTTGGAGCCCACCGTGCATGTTGGAGCCCACCGTGCAACCGACCCAATTGGCACCAAAACCGCGCGACACCCGGGCAAAACCGTGCCAAATCCCAATCTTGCGCCTGCCTCACCACGAACTGGCACGAAAACTGCGGACACCCCCACAAAACGGTGCCAGTCCGGAGCTGGTCAACCCTGGACAAGCAGCGAGGTCCTACCCTGGGCCCAATGTCCGACTTGGACCACACGGTGGCGGCTCTTCAGAGCCTTGGCGATGCCCTCGATGGTGCAACCCTCTCGCTCGATCTTTCTGGGATCGGGGACCTGCGGGGGCAGCGCACCGAACTGCGGGATCAGATTGGCGACTACCTGATTCCTCGCATGCAGCGGCTTGACGCGCCATTGCTGGCCGTGATCGGCGGATCGACCGGCTCCGGAAAGTCGACCATCACCAACACAATCGCTCGCGCTGAAGTCTCGCCATCCGGTGTCCTTCGACCGACGACTCGAGCTCCCGTGCTCATCTGTCACCCAGATGATGAGCCGTGGTTCCTTGCTGCCGACGTGTTGCCCGAACTGGCACGCGTCACGGGCGACAAAGGCGACGCAACTGGGGCGACGCTTCGCATCAGGCCGGTGCCGACGCTGCGGCCGGGCCTCGCCATGATCGACGCGCCAGACATCGACTCGATCGAAGAAGCGAACCGCGATCTAGCAACGCAGCTTTTGGCAGCCGCCGACCTGTGGCTCTTCGTCACAACTGCTGTTCGCTACGCCGATGCCGTGCCGTGGGACTTCCTACGGCGGGCCACTGAGCGAGGCACCGAAATCGCCGTGATCATCAACCGGGTTCCGCCCGGAGCCACAAGTGAGATCGTTCCCCACCTACAGGGCATGCTCACCGATGGCGGGCTCGAGGGCGTCCCGATCTACGCCATCGAGCAGACGCAGCTCAACGACGACAAACAGCTCGAAGAGCCATCGATTCACGAACTGCGACTGATGCTCGATGCTCTGGCGAGCGATGCAGAACGGCGGGCCGAGATTGTGCGCAAGACGCTCGAGGGTGCGCTGGCCAGCGTGCCGGACCGAGCCAACGCCATTCTTGTTGCCAGCCGAGCGCAAGACGAAGCGTCTGACACGCTGCGCGTTGCGATGGAAGAGGTCTACCGCAAGGCTCAGGCCGACATCGAACGCGACATCGTCGAAGGTGCGCTGCTGCGGGGCGAGGTGCTCGACCGTTGGCAAGAGCTCATCGGCACTGCCGAACTCATGCGGGCTGTACAGAGCCGCATCAGTCAGGTGCGCGACCGCATCACGGGCTTCCTCAAGGGACGAACCGCCGCAACGAATGAAGTGCAGGGCGAGATCACCTCGACGCTCGAACAGATCCTGCTCGACCACGCTGACCGAGCCGCCCTCGACGTGGTTGAGCGATGGCGAGCCCTCCCGGGCGGATCTCAGGTGCTGGCCGACGATCGCTCGCTCGAATCAGCATCGGCCGAGCTGAAGACAAGCTTGTCGAGCGAGATCCGCAACTGGCAAGACGACGTGCTCGACCTGGTAAGAGAGCGGGGCGCAGGCAAGCGCACAACCGCACGAGTTCTCGCCCTCGGCGTCAACGGCATCGGTGTGGCGCTCATGATCGTGCTGTTCGCCCAAACCGGTGGTGTCACTGGCGGCGAAGTCGCCGTCGCATCGGGCACCGCAGCGTTGTCTCAGGCGTTGCTCAACGCCATCTTCGGCGAGCAAGCCGTGCGCGATCTCGCAACCGAAGCGCGCCAACAGCTGCTGCACCGAGTGCGCACAGCCTTTGATCTCGACGCCAATCGATTCCGCAGCCGCCTGTGGGCCGCCGTGTCTGATCCGGGCGCCACCGAGGCGCTCGAAGAAGCCGTTGCCCGCTACGGGGCAACCCGTCAGTCGTGATGGGAGCGCATCGATGAAGCTGCGCCGCAACGCAAAGGACGACGTCGCCCTCCCCGAGCGGATTGCCGCGCTGCAAGCCGCCATCGATCGGGCGGCAGAGCGTCTCGATGGTGAAGCCGTCGCCTTCGGGCAACACGTCGTTGAGAAGTCGAACGGACGCCTCCGGCACGGCACCGAGCACACGTTGGTGGCGATGCTTGGCGCTACGGGTGCCGGCAAGTCGTCGCTCACCAACGCCCTGGCTGGTTCCGACATCGCGACCACGGGCGTGCGACGACCGACAACCTCGTCAACCTTGGCCTGTGTGTGGGGAGACGATGACGCCACCGATCTGCTCGACTGGCTCGAGGTGCAGAATCGCCACATGAACGGCTCGGACGAGCGATTCGATGGTCTCGTCGTGCTCGATGTTCCCGACCATGATTCGGTGCGGGTCGAGCACCGTCTTGAGATGGAACGCATCGCCGAGCACGCCGACATGATGGTGTGGGTCACCGATGCCGAGAAGTACGCGGACGCCGCCCTGCACCGTTACCTGCGCGAACTCAAGGGTCACGGTGCCGTCATGGTGATGGTGCTCAACAAGATCGACGGACTCAGCGAAGACGATCGCCGCGGTGTTGTCGCCGACCTGCGCCGCCTTCTCGTCGACGACGGGATCGACGACGGGCGCGTCTTGGCGCTTTCCGCCTCGACCGGTGAAGGAGTCGACCAGCTTCAGGGTGTCCTCACCGAAGCTGTCGATCTCAAAGAGGCCATCGTGCAGCGACTCGAAGCAGACGTCGCCACAGCAGCGAGCGAACTGTTGGCGCAGACGGGTGAAGAGACGGGCCACGAGATCACCGGCAAGATGCGAGCCCAACTGGCCCATGACCTTGCCGGGGCTGCGGGCGTCGACGCCGTAACCGACGCCGTGAGCCGGGCCCATCGCCGTGATGCCGCGGCAGCAACGGGCTGGCCGTTCACCCGGTGGATCGGCAAACTCCGTCCGCATCCGCTTCGCAAACTTCATCTCGATGAGGGAACGGGCGGTCGAACCTCGCTCCCCGAAGCCTCAGGCGCACAGAAGGCACGAGCCGAGGCTGCGATCAGAAACGTGGCTGATGAAGCCACGGCCACCATGTCTGAGCCATGGCCCACCATCGTGCGCAACGCTGCCATGCCTCCCCCAGACCGACTGGCAGACGAACTTGATCAGGCCGTCGGCGATGCTGTGCGGGATCACCGATCGCGCTCACCTCGCTGGTGGTCGGTCGTGGGCGTGCTTCAAGTACTGCTCGCAGTGGCCGCACTCGTCGGGCTGGTGTGGCTCATCGCGATAGGCGTTGTGGCGTGGCTGCAACTGCCTGACCTGCCAACGCCAAGCGTGCGGGGCATACCGGTGCCAACCGGACTCCTTGTGATCGGTGCCGTGGTTGGCTGGCTTGTCGCCGTGATCGCCAGACGCTTCGCAGCAATTGGGGCGAAACGAGCGGCCCGCAAGGCAAAGAAGCACGCCGCCGACTCTGTCGAGTCTGTGGCGGAAGAGATGGTGATCAAGCCGATCGAGGCCGAACTCGCCACACGCAACGAACTCGTCACCCTTCTCACCAAAGCAGGCGGCAGGCTGGAGCCAACATCGTGATGCGATATCTCTCAGATGACTGGATCGAGGCCGCGAACGCTGCGGTCGCAACCATCGAGCCCGTCGCTGATGCCTCAATCGCATTTGCTGTCGGCGACGACGCAAGCAACGAGTCATACGCCCTCGATCTCGGACCGGAGCGCGTCCGCTATCACCGAGACCTGTCGAAGGCTGAGCTCACACTCCGCATGAGTCGATCAATCGCGGTCGCCATCGCCCAAGGCGAACTCAGTGCCCAACGGGCGTTCCTCAGCGGTGAGCTGCAAGTGGGTGGTGATGTGCGTGTACTGCTTGGCCAGACCAAAGCCATGGCCGCCATCGAAGACCACCTCGCCGATCTCCGTGCCAACACCGACTTCAGCTGAGCCTGCGCCCCCTCCACTCGGATTGGTGTGCTGAGACGGTCGTAACTGGTCACCTCAGCCCACCAATCCGAGTCGAGCTATGCATTGGTGTGCTGAGACGGTCGTAACTGGCCTTTTCAGCACACCAATCCACGTGGGGTAGCGTTTTGGGGTGCCGGAGATGCCAGAGGTGCAAGCCCACGCCGAGCGAATGACAGACGCGCTCGCGGGCGCGACCCTCGCCAAGTTCCAGCTCATCAACTTCGCCGGCCTGAAGACGTTCGACCCTCCAGCTGATCGGTCGGTCGGTGCGAAGCTCGTGGCTGTCGACCGACGAGCCAAGTACTTGATCCTCCGGTTCGACGACGACATCCGCCACGTGGTGCACCTCATGCAAGGCGGTCGGCTGCGGCCAGACGCCAAGCAATCGAAGAAGCCGCGCAACGGCATCGCTCGCTGGGTGTTTGACAACAACGGCGACGAACAGGCTTGGCTGCTCACCGAAGCAGGCACCGAGCGCAAGGCTGGCGTGTGGGCTGTCAACGGCGACCCCATCGACCAAGACCCGTTGACCGGGCTTGGCCCCGAAGCCGACACCATCACCCGTGACGACCTGGCAACGCTCCTATCCGCCAACTCAAAACGGGTGCACGGTGTGCTTCGAACCCAGGGAATCATCGCCGGGTTGGGCCGCATGCTCACCAACGAGATCTTGTTCGAGGCCGGTCTGTCTCCGTTCTCCAACGCATCGAAGCTGGGCGACGACGAGATCGATCGGCTGCATGCCGCCATCCTCTCGACGGTGGCCCGGGCCACCGATCACGAACGCACACTCGACGACATCGGCAAGAGCGTCGACCGACCATCGAAGGTGCACAATCGGTCAGGTGAACCGTGCCTCGGGCCCGAGGGTGGCTCGTGTGACGACACCGTGCGCACCGTGGAGTATCGGCGCTACACCGTCTTCTATTGCCCGACGCACCAGACTGGCGGCAAATTGCTCGCCGACAACACGACGTCGAAGTTCTTGAAGTAGCTGCGCGTGACGCACCCGCATGTGGAATCTAGGGCGACAACAACAACGGTCCGAGACCGGTTGGTCTCGGACCGAGTCGCCCATGGAGGTAGGCCTTGCTCAGTGGGAGGACCGACGTCAGGGTCGGCCTCGCACCGCTACGGGATACGAACGTCGTTGGAGAGCTGTCGCACCTCGAGGACCGGGTTGGCGACCTCGCCCGTGAACACACCAGGGTCGAGCACCAGAATCGCCGTTGGCGCATCCCGGGAGTCTCCGCGTGACTGATAAATGTGGAGTTCGACCGTCGCAGCTTCGGCGGGCGCATCGAAGAGCCACGTCGCATCAAACGAGTTGCCGCCTCGCGAGATCTCGTTCGGTCCGACCAGCGACTCGACGTTCTGCCCGTCGACGACAAGACGCACATTGCCGTTGCTCACGTTTGAGCCTCCGGCCGTGGTTGCGACATCAGTGATCACGGCATCAACCGCTACGATGCGCCGGCCCTCCTCAGCCCTGGTTTGGCCCCAGAAGAAGTAGGGCTGCCACGGCACGTGGTCAGGGCTGACCGTGATCGTCGAAAAGGCGAATTCAACAAGGTTGCCGCTCTCAGGATCCTCCATCCCCTCGTCTCGAATCACCGAGGTATCCACGACGTTCGAGACTGTCGGCGCTTCTACGCCGCGAGTCCCATCAAGCCCGATCTCGAATGGCTCCAGCGACGGACCAAACACGATGGTCGACCCAGCGAACGAATCCATGGCCCCGTCAAGATCCTGGTCGAATCCCATCGCCGAGGCGGATGTCGCCAGCCACTCGTGCACCGTCATCTCAACTCGTGCGGTGCCAGAAGCAGCGACCGACACATCGTTGAACTCCATCGTGGTTGAGTCAGCCAAACGAAGTTGGGTACCGGTGACCGACACTTCCGCGTCATACGGGTTGGCGGCGAGCGCAACGACCTTCAGCACGAACTCGTCAGCGCTTGGCCCGTTGTGTAGTTCGTTGGTGAGGTAGGCCTCTTCGATCGTGATGTTGAGTCCGCCATAGACGAATTGACTGCCCGTGATCTCAAGATCGTTGCGAACGACGGCAACCGTTGACTCAGCAGCTCCAATATCCGGCGCCGGATCAGACGACGGTTGCTCTGCACTCGCCGTGTCCGGGGTGCTCGATACCAGTGTCGACTGTGTTGGAACGGCGCCGTCAGTTGCTCCTCCGCAAGCGGCGGCGGCAGACAGCGCAAGGATGAATGTGGCGGTGCGGAACTTGAACATGGCTTCTTCCCTTTGTGAGTAGTTGGTGTTCTTCACTCTGTGCGACCCACGCGATGTGCTCTGTTGCGGGGCTGACAGGAAGCAGGTGACAGTCGGCACTCGCCATACGCATCGACGCGAAACGACCCGGCCTTGGGCCGGGTCGCTCGACGTGTCGTTGCATGTTGGGATCAATCGTTCAGTCGATCAACACCTCGTCAGCCGTCTCGAGTTCTTGCGCCTCGAGGACCATGTCGGTCGCATCACTCCCGAAGCTCTCGAAGTCGTCGATGACAACGGCTTCGTCGACGATGTCGTCAGTCCTCATGACCGAGTCATCTGAAGCGTCGACGTCTTCCTCCAACGTCGTCTCCTCCAGATCCTCTGGCGACGCAACGTCGTCTGTCGATCCGCTTCCGAACGACATGTCTTCGTCGGCGCTAGGAACCCAATCGACATCGCCAGCGTCCTCGGCCTCCTCAGCATCTTCTTCGCGCTGATCTTCAAGAGCCTCAAGACGCTCCTCCTCAGCCTCGGCCTCCTCTTCGCGCTGATCTTCAAGAGCCTCAAGACGCTCCTCCTCAGCCTCCTCAGCAGCCTCGGCCTCCTCTTCGCGGCGCTCCTGATGGGCTTCCAATCGCTCTTCCAAGCCCTCTCCCACCGCCTCGAGAAGCTCTTCCTCGCGCTCCTCAGCTTCCTCGGCAGCCTCTTCAAGAGCCTCAAGACGCTCCTCCTCAGCCTCCTCAGCCTCTTCACGCTCCTCCTCAAGAGCCTCGAGACGCTCTGCAACTGCTTCCGCAAGAGCCTCGTCAGCATCTTCGATCTCAAAACTCTCCGGAGGCGCAGCCTCTTCAGCCCCCTCAGGCTCCACAACCCACACCTGTTGATGGTCGAAAGGCTCGTCAGCCCCCTCAGCCGAATCTAGAAGCGCGGCCGCAAGAGCCTGGAGAGCCTCGTCAGCGTCCTCGCTCACGTACGTAACATTCTCGAGAGGCGCACCCTCTTCAGCCGCCTCGTCCAGTTCCACCGAGGGCATGTCGTCTTCTCTGTCCGTCGTTATATCTGTTGTCTCTTCCATGGCTCTTTCTCCTTGTTGGTCGTGTTTCACCAACCTACGAAGCGCATGTCTCTTGCTCTGTTGCCCATCGGACACAACACCGGTGACGTCCGTCTCGCCTGCCTCGAAACGCGAAAAGGCCCGGCACGCGGCCGGGCCTTCTCAAGCTTCTGTCGATGCCCCGCAGGGCAGGTGACTAGATCAAGCCAAGATCAGCGACCGTCGCCCGCTCTTCGGAGAGCTCGGCCCAGGTTGCGTCAATACGACCCTGTGAGAACTCGTTGATCTCTAGGCCCTGCACGATCGAGAAGTCGCCACCGCTACATGTGGTGGGGAACGACGTGACGATGCCCTCTGGTGCGCCGTATGACCCGTCGGAGAAAATCGACATCGAGACCCAATCGCCGTCACCGGTTCCGAGCGCCCAGTCGTGCATGTGGTCGATGGCTGCGTTGGCCGCCGATGCTGCTGACGACGAACCTCGGGCATCGATGATGGCGGCGCCACGCTTGGCGACGGTGGGAATGAACTCACCCTCGAGCCATGCCTGATCGTCGATCATCGCGGCCGCATTCTGACCGTTGACCTCACAGTTGAACAGGTCGGGATACTGCGTCGAGGAGTGGTTGCCCCAGATCGTCATCTTCTTGATGTCGTTGACCGACGAGTCGGTCTTCGCAGCAAGCTGGCTGAGCGCACGGTTGTGATCGAGGCGGGTCATGGCCTGGATCTGGCGAGGATCGATGTCTGGAGCGTTCGACAACGTGATCAACGCATTGGTGTTGGCCGGGTTGCCGACCACAAGCACCTTGATGTCCTTGCTTGCGCTGTCGTTGATGGCCTTGCCCTGCGGGCCAAAGATGCCGCCGTTCGCAGCAAGAAGGTCGGCTCGCTCCATGCCAGCCTTACGCGGCATGGCGCCGACGAGCAGTGCGTAGTCGGCATCGCCGAATGCCACGTTGGCATCGTCGGTCTTGACCGTGCCAGCAAGCAGCGGGAAGGCACAGTCGTCGAGCTCCATCGCCACGCCCTCGAGCGCACCCAGTGCCGGGGTGATCTCAAGCATCTGCAAGATCACGGGCTGATCCGCCCCAAGCATCTCGCCGGAGGCGATGCGGAAAAGCAGGCTGTAGCCGATCTGACCGGCGGCGCCGGTAACAGTGACACGAACGGGGGACTTGGCCACGGAGATCACTCCTGAGTTAGGGGTCCGCAGAGCTGCGAACCGCCACATTCTAGAGACAACCCAGCCCGGCATCGAACATCGACGTGTTCGATTTGCGGCGGAATTCAGGGCAAACGAGACAATCTGCAGTCTGGTGACCAGACGCAGGGCGAGATACCGTCTAAAACTGCGGGAGCGCCCAGGGCATGCCTTGGGCTGGGCAACAGAATGTTTGTGGTGAGATGAGCCAAGAGGGCATCACATCAAAGGTCGTGGCTGAAGCGTCCCTTCGGCTACTCGATAGCGCCGGCGTCGACGCCGTATCGCTTGCTGCCGTCGCGAGCGAAGTTGGGTGCCCCGTCCACATTGTGAAGGGCTTCGCCGACTCACAAGACGCGCTGCTCGACTTGGCCTGCGACCGCATCTATGCCGAGGTCGACCTTCGTCCGCTCGATGCACCGTGGCCAGAACGGCTTCGCACCTACGCTCGATCGTTCCGTCAGGCCCTCCTTCGCCACCCTCGCGCCGCCACGCTCATGGCCACGCGACCGATCGTGAGCATCTCGTCGATGGCTGTCGCCGAACGAGCGCTTGCTGAGTTCACCGGAGCGGGCCTCACGCCCCCCGAGGCCAACCGCACGCTGCTTGTCATTGTCAGTTTCGTCACGGGGCATGCGCTTACCGAGATTGGGTCGCGCCATCACGAGCTCGGTGGGCATACCGAGCGCGAGGTCGACAGCTTCAGACGAGGCCTACCGAAAGCTGAGCTACCGGTCGCCGCCCGGGCCGTCAGCCACGTCGACCGCGATGCCGAGTTTGAACTCGGCATGAAGTTCATCATCGACGGGCTCGAGCGCAAGCTCCTGCACTCTGCTCCCGAGTAATCGAAAACGCGAACGCTCCCCAGCCGACAGCGTCAACCAGGGAGCGTTCGAGTCTTTGTCTCGTAGCGAATAGCTACGAGAACAGGCTGAGGTTTGGATCAGCCGCCGAGGACGCAGTCGAACGTTGCGTCGACGATGATCTCTTCTTCCTCAGGTGTTGGGTTACCACGGCTGCCGAGGCGATCCTCGCCGATCTCCGCTTCGAGGCGGTCGACGATGCAGACGGCCTGGTCTTCAGAGATGGCGCCGCCACCCTCTTCGACGAGGTCATCGATGGTCTCGGCGCGGTCGTAGCCGGGGCTGCACGCGGTGAGCATGAATGCCAGCGAGGCCGCAGCAAACGAACGGGTGATCAACTTGTTCTTCATTGGTGTCCCTCCAGGACTGCCAGTTAGGCCCCGAGTCAGGCCGACGGGTCAGTTGTTCGGCACCGAATGGGCCGAACATGAGAAAAACTAGCCCGTCTTCCACTTCGACGTTGGAACTCGCCCAACAGTTCGATCTAGCCGCCGAGGCAGGTCACCGTTGAGTTGATGATTACTCGTTCCTCGGCTGCCGTCGGGCAAACCAAAGAGGGCGCAGGCAAGGAACCACTACGCCGCCCGTTTGGTGTTGCCTTCCCAGGCTCTGTGGAGGCGCTGGTAGATGCCGGGTTGCGCCACCAGTTGGTGGTGGGAGCCCTGCTGCACGATGCGACCTTGGTCAAACACAATGACAAGGTCAGCAGCTTCGGCGGTCGCCAAGCGATGGGCGATGCTCACGACGGTTCGGCCCTGTGACAGCCGGCGAATCGCCGTGGTGAGTGCTTGGTCTGTCTCAGGGTCAACCGAAGACGTGGCTTCGTCGAGAATCAGCAGGCCGGGGTCGGCAAGGGCGGCTCGAATCAGCGCAACGAGTTGGCGCTCACCAACCGAGAGGAACCCGCCTCGCTCCCCCACCTCGGTG
>CALLGK010000112.1 GCA_938009905.1 uncultured Acidimicrobiales bacterium
GCCAAGAGCTGTGTCCTCATGCACGTTCGAGTCGTGACCCCAACAAGTCTGGCCGTGCAGCGATACCGCAGCCGATGGGAAGCCGGCGAACGCCATCCCGCACACAACGACGAACAGTTCGCATCACAAATGGAAGACGGAGCCATGGACCTCAACAACTTCGACGTGACCCTCCCATACCCAACCTTGGACGTTGACGGCTCCGACGGGTGGACACCACAGATCAACGAGATCGCCGCCTTCGTTCACCAGTCACGCTGAGCCAACGCCTCGCACCCAAATTCCGACGACGGCGCGCCACCCGTGAACTCGATCAGTGGCTAGCCGAAGATGCTCGACGCAACCACGTTCGCCGCATCCCGCCCAATCGCAGGCGTGACATGGGAATACAGATCAAGAGTGACGCCAACCGACGCGTGCCCGAGACGATCAGACACAACCTTGGGATGCACACCACCCTTCAACGCCAACGTGGCGTAGGTATGGCGCAGATCATGAAGCCGAATGGTTGGGACATCGTTCGCCCGTACCTTGTTCCGGAAGTCGCTCGTCACCCAATCCGGATTGAGCGGAGCCCCAAACTCGTCACGGAACACAAGATCAAACTGATCACCGACCCAGCCTTCGCCAGCCCGCAACCGCTCTTCCTTCTGACGAACTCGGTGCTTGCGCAACACCTCGATCGTGTCGTCATCCAAATAGATCAGCCGCCGACTGCGCTTGGTCTTCGGCGTCGAAATCACCGGCTGATAGTTGATCGAGGTCAGCGTCTGAGCGATATGCAACTCGCCGCTATCGAGATCAGCGTCACCCCACCGCAAACCGAGAGCTTCACCACGACGCATACCCGTCGTCGCCAACAACACGTACAACCCGAACAACCGGTCGTCACGAACGATGTCCAGGAACGTCCTCAGTTCCTCTGAGCTCCACGTCTTGCGCTCGGTCCGCTGCACCGATGGAGGACGCGCCGCTGCTGCCGGATTGCGAGCCACCAAACCCAACCGCTCCGCATCAGAAAACGCCTTACGCAAAACCGTGTGCGTGTTCTTCACTGTCTTTGGCGACAACCCCTGCCCCCGATGACCACCCGACTCACCAAGGGTCCGGTAGAAGCGCTCAAGATCAAGAGGCGTCACCGCCTGAAGATTGACCCGACCAATGTGGGTCTTCACCCGAACCACCACAACCCGGTAGCTCTCCCACGTCGTCTCCTTCAACCGAGACCGCTGACCCTCAAGCCACTCATCCAAAAAGCTCCCGATGTCATCAGCCGACGCAGCCACGGTCGTGCCTGACTGAACATCAGACATCAGCTCAGCAAGCGCCGCCTCCGCCTCGCGCTTGGTCGAGAAACCCTGCTTCATGCGCTGGCGACGTTTTCCCGTAGCCGGATCTGGTCCGAGGTCGACCCGGATTCCGTAACCGCCATTTCGCCGAAAAACTGAGCCCCGCGCCATAGCGAAACCCTACCATCCGTGCGCGTTTCGTGCGCGTCTGGCGTTATCCACAGAAATTTGCGAAGTGGGCCGACCTCGAGATCTGAATGTTTTCCCTGGTCAGCGTGTGCCCGGAGTGGGATTTGAACCCACACGACTCTTTCGAGTCCGAGGGGTTTAAGCCCTCTGCGTCTGCCAATTCCGCCATCCGGGCTGGCGCCAACGCAGCCTACGTCGGGTGTCTGCCCTGTCGGTGCACTTTCCCGTTGCAGCCGCCGGGCGGTACTTTCTAGAGCGCTGGTCCGGCTGTCCGACTCTCCGACCGACGGCACGGGTGGCGCCGTCTGGCTAGTTCGACTACGAGTTCAGCTGCTGGAGGCCCACCACAATCTGACCGTCGCCTTCGTTGCTGGCCATGAGCGATACTGACCACTCAGCCGAGCTCAGCTCGGTGAACTTCGTCTCGAGGCCACCCGTCGTGTGCA
Organism: uncultured Acidimicrobiales bacterium; assembly: GCA_938009905.1. GTDB lineage: Bacteria > Actinomycetota > Acidimicrobiia > Acidimicrobiales > SZUA-35 > CALEWY01. The sequence continues at coordinate 1,925 of CALLGK010000112.1, forward strand.
CCGACTCCGTGCCCATGGTGAAGCCAACACTTTGGAGCTGAGCGACGTAGGCGTCATGCATCGCGACGGCATTCGGCACAAGCATGATCATCGACACGTGCGACCGGCCCGCTTCGCTCCAAACGGTCGAGCCAATGACGGAGCCTGGGGGAGCGGGGATGTCTTGAGGCCACGCTGCTGGCAGCTCGGTGCTGCCCGAGAGGGCAAATTCGTCTCCGTCCGCGTTGGTCCCCGAAAGGATGTTGCCGTTCTCGTCGCCGTCGAAATCGATCGACAATTCGCCTTCTTCGTCGGAGAAGGTAAAGCCGTCGTCGCTGAAGTCGATCTCGATCTCTTCGCCAGAGTCGTGCTCCACGATCTCCTCAAGGCCCTCTTCGAACGCCACCTCGGCAAGCTTGCCGCAGCTTGACAAACCAAGGACCACGACGGCGCCGATGGCCAACGAGCCAAATCGGCGACGGTTGATAGTGAGTTGGATGACGGCAGAGCGATTGATGGACATTGCGAACCCTCCTGAGAGTCTGTGAATGGTGTGATCTCAGTGTCTGCCTTTGCCCCGAACGGCTCCGTTGTCCAGCAAACACAACGGGCGTGTCAGACGGCACGTCCGCTCCTGCCAGGCGCATGCCCTACGCTCGGCGCGTGGCCAGATCAGCGAACGATCAGCGAACCGAGATCAATGCCATCACGTTCGTGGTGGTCGAGATGGCTGCATCTGTTGCCTTCTATGAAGCACTCGGATTCGAGACGGTTTACGGCGGCGCAGACACCACCTTCACCTCGCTTCGTCATGGCGGTGCCAACTTCGTCAACCTCCAGCACACCGGCGAAGCGCCGGGGCTCGGGTGGGGCCGCGTCATCTTCCACGTCGACAGCCCAGACGACGTGTACGCCATCGCCCTCGCTGCCGGCTACCCGGCCGCCACCGAACCAGCCGATGCGCCATGGGGCGAGCGCTACTTCCACATCCACGATCCCGATGGTCACGAGCTGAGCTTCGCCCGACTCCTCGATGCGTAGACCCATCGTCGGGCTCGCCGCCCTGGCCATCACGGCATCCGCCTGCGTCAGCGACTCGACAGGCTCATCGATCGAGGGCATCACGGTCGCAGACGGGTTCGGCCTTGAAGAAGCGGTGGTCGGACTCGACGGGCCAACCCAATTCGCTGTGTTGGACGACGGCCGCCTCCTCGTGGCCGAAATCGGTGGAGACGAAAACGATGAGGCAGGCCGGATCACGCTTGTCGACGCTGCCGAGCCGGGCGGGTCTCCACAAGACGGCTCGAGCGGAACGATCCTCGTTGACAATCTCGACAAGCCAACCGGGGTTGCCGTGTTCGACGAACGCCTATGGGTTATGGAGCGCAACACGCTCTCGGCCGGCGACTTCGCAGCGACGACCGACCCAGTTGAGCTGACGGCCGTGGCTAGCGATCTGCCATTCAACGGACGATCAGAGGGCACGCTCACGCCAACGCCAGACGGTGACGCTCTGTTGTTCAACACATCGGGGCGAATCAGAGATGGCGACGTGGTTGAGGGGTCAGGCGAGCTGCGAGCGATCAACACAGCAAACGAAGAAACCGTGATCGCCACCGGCCTCAAGCACGGCTACGCCCACGTGTTCGATGCCAGCGGACAACTCTGGGTGACCGAGGTGTCCGACGGTGACTTCGACGGCGAGCCAGCAACCGATGAGCTCGTCGCCGTAACACCGGGAGACAACCTCGGGTGGCCGATGTGCGTCGGCGACAACCGACCCGTTGCGGAGCGAGGAGGCACAGCCGAGAGCTGTGCTGCAGTGCCGCCGTCACTGGCCACGTTCGGACCTCGTGCCACGCCAACGTCGGTGGTGGTTGCGCCCTGGGACGACGACACGTTGCTCGTGGCGCTGTGGGTCACAAACGAGGTGGTCGCTGTAGATAAACAAACGCCAGGGGCCACGCCGATACCGATTGTGTCTGGCGCGTCACGTCCCCAGCATCTTGTGGTGAGCGGGGATCAGGTGTTGATCAGCGAATACGAGACGGGACGCATTCTTGTGCTGGCGGCAGTCAGCTAGATCTGCCGCTCCGAAGCTTTTAGTGGTTGTCCAGGCTGGCGGTGTGGGCCGCCCAGCCTGGCCAACCGCTTTCGTGATGGCATTCGCAGCCACACGAAAACCCTGACTCACCTTCGAGGCCTGCCCACCAACCGGGGCAACCGTCGTGGCGAGCTGGCACCGTCTTGCCGTCCATTGAAGCCTGGGTTTGGCAACGAGTGCCTCGAATCGAAGCATCCTCAAAGGCCGCGGCCGGCGGCCGCTCAACCTCAGAGTTTGTTCGATGGTCAGACATGCCTATGTCATCGACACAGACTGCCCTACAACTAGATGGGTAGAACTACCCGCCACCTAGTCCGATCCATACGGGGGAGCGGGAAGTGAGCGCACGCTCGTCGACTCGCACCGACCAATTCCGAGGGCTCCGACTAGCTGGCGTCGTCGGGCCACAGCTCGGTGTCGGGATGGAACTGACTCCATGCAAACCAGAACGCTTGGTGTCCACCGGCGTCTGACCCGTCGGCCCGAGTGGCTCGAATGCCTGCACCGTCCAGCTCAATCGTCACGTCGTCGATCTCGATCGTGCCGCCAGACGACAGGATCTCGCCCGCTGACCGGACGTGAACGGCAACCGGCGTGCCGTCTTCGGTGATCACGCCAAGCACCTGCTCTTGTGCTGGCAAGCGCTCATCAACATCACCGATCGGGAAGATCGGGCCGTCGTCGTCTCGGCCTCGCAAAGGGTCGTCTGCGTAGTTGGCGCCGATGCCGCCGTCTTCGGCCACGATCGTCGTGTCGGGATGAGCCGCCTTCCAATCACCCCAGGTGCTGGTGATGACCGAGACCTGTTCGAAGGTCACGCCCTGGTCATGCAGCGGGCCAGAGGTCGCAGTGCCAAGGAACGTGTCGACCAGCGACTCTGTATTCAGCTCAAACATCATCTTGTTTGACCGGATGAGTAGGCCAGACGTTCGGAACACCGGCTCCTGCCCATCAAGCGTGTCGGTGTAGTAGGCCTGGGCCGAGCCGCACAGCGTGCAGTAGGGGATAGCGATGCGACGGCCGCCGAGGGTGTCGTTCACCATCTCGTGCACTTCCATGATGTTCTTCGGATAGGCCCGCGCCTCGCCGTCGACTACCACGCCAAACACGATGCGATCATCGGCGAACCAGTCGCCGCCATCAGCATCGGTGGTGGCCGGATTGTCCAAGGCCGGGATGCAGCCCCGGGTGCAACGTTCGGTATCGCCAAACGGACGGTCGTCGATCAGCACGCCGCCCCAGCTCACGTGACGCCAATCGATGTCGTCTGCGTTGGCGTCAAAGAGCGGGTCCCACCGGGTGTCGATGGTGAGGAAGATCTCGCGCTTGTAGTCGAGGTAGCCGGGGGGAGCGGGCAGGTCCCAGGCGATCAGGTGGTTGGTGGCCGAACTCCACGGACTGCTGCCGTCGATGTCTGCGCCGGTGAGCTCTTCGAACGCTTCGACCAACCCGAGCCCGGTGGCGTCTGGGGCCTGGAAGAAGCGGAGCAGATCAGCGATCACCCACGCCATGCGACCGTCGCCGCTCTCGACGATCACGTCGATTTCACTACCGAACCGGCCGGCGAACAGTCCCGAGATCAGGAAGTCGGTGGCCTGCGCTACCTCGGGGCTGAGCTCGCCCTCGAGCGCGGTCGGGGCTGGTCCGTAGTCGATGGACTCGCCACGAGGCAGCGCTGCAAGGTCGTCGACGCCGAGCGCTTCGCCCGACTCGTTCGATCCATCGATGGCCGTGACTCCGGCGGGGTCATCGCTTGATGTGGAGGTGCACGCAGCTGCGAGCACGCTCAAGGCGGCAAACAACACGACAGCGGATCTGGTCCGGATCATGCAGCAGTAACCGAGCGACCCGGCGTTTCGTTCCCGTTGTCGCCCAACGAGCGACGTGTTCTTGGCTTGTTCACCTGCGTCTACGATGTGCCCACTATGTCAAGCCACATCTTTACTAGCCCCCTCGACGACGTCGAGATCCCCGCGATTCCGCTCACCGAGTATGTCTTCGGTGGTGCAGA
>CALLGK010000113.1 GCA_938009905.1 uncultured Acidimicrobiales bacterium
TCTCGATCGGTTGGTCTGACGCTGGTGGTGACCCTGCACCTTCCTACGCCGTCTCGGTGAGCCCGGCTGCTGGATCGGCAGCGATCTCCGGCAACTCGGCCACCATTACGGGGCTCACGCCAGGAACGACCTACACGTTCACCGTCACGGCCACGAACTCCGAAGGTTTATCCCAGGCCACCGCTTCGGCCACGCCTATTGGTGTGCCAAATGCACCAACGAACATCGTGGCTGAGCGAGGCGAAGAGTTCGTCAATACCGCCCTCGTCACGTGGGACGCGCCGAGCACGAACGGTACGCCTGTCACTGGTTATGAGATCACCGTTGACGGCCGCGATCCAGAGGTCATCAGCGACCCGACGATGACCAGCTTCGCCATCGGCAGCCTCGACCCCGGCAACTACACCGTCACCGTTGTTGCAACGAGTGCCGCCGGCAATAGCCCGCCCGGTGTCTCGAACTCGGTCCTCATCCCAGACGTGCCGGGCATCTTGAACAACATCGTGGCGTCGAACGACCTGCCGTTTGGCCGCAACGTGACCATCTCGTGGGAAGCTCCTGAAGACGATGGTGGCCTGCCCATCACCGGCTACCGAGTCACGATGGCCGGTGCGTCAACGGTTGCGCCGCCCAACTCAAACCTGGCTCGTATCGGCCCGCTTCCTGTCGGGTTCCACACCGCCACCATCCAGGCCATCGGCCCGGCCGGTGACGGACCGATCCTGCAATCAAACCAGGTTGAAGTACGCGGCTTTGCCCCGTTCGACTCTGTCGACTCATTCGTGAACCAACAGTACCTCGACTTCCTCAGCCGTCCTGCTGACGCTGGCGGTCGGGCATTCTGGGCATCACGAACCAATCTCGACGGCTCGAATGTTGAAGAGATCGTGACCTCGTTCATGGAGTCGCCGGAGTTTGCGCCTCGTCGCTCGGTGGTGCGTCTCTACCAGGCCTACTTCGGGCGCCTGCCCGACCTTGAGGGCTTCGACTTCTGGGCGCAGCGCATCGCGGCCGGCGAAGGCTCGCTCGAAGAGGTGTCGCAGTTCTTCGCCTCCGGTCCTGAGTTCCAAGCCACCTACGGCTCACTCAGCGACGACGAGTTCGTTGATCTTGTCTACAACAACGTGTTGGGCCGAGCTCCCGACGCCGACGGACGAGCATTCTGGAGCGAACAGCTTGCTGGCGGACTGGATCGTGGCCGTCTCATGACCCTGTTCTCCGAATCGCCGGAGTTCATCAGCGTGAGCCAGGCCCATGTCGACGTTGTCGTGACCTATCGCGGCCTGCTCAACCGTCTGCCAGACGGTGAGGGTTATGCGTTTTGGACTGACCGCATCGGATCAGACCCCAACGCCCTCGGCACGCTCATTCGCTTGTTCTACACAAGCCCGGAATACGCGCAGCGCATCACTCCGTAGCGCCGGATCGCGCTGCTAGTCTTCTCACCGCAGGCGGTAGGAGGATCACACAGCGTGAGCACAATCGAACACGTCATCGGGCGAGAGGTCATTGACTCGCGCGGAAATCCGACGGTCGAAGTCGAAGTCATTCTCTCTTCTGGAGCTCGCGGACGGGCCATCGTGCCCTCCGGCGCCTCCACCGGCCAGTTCGAGGCCGTTGAGCTCCGCGACGGCGGCGACCGCTACCTCGGCAAGGGTGTCCTCACCGCTGTTGGCCACGTCAACACCTCGCTGGCTGAGGCGCTCGTTGGCATGGATGCCTATGCCCAGCGCACGATCGACCAGGCCATGTTGAGCCTCGACGGTTCGGCCAACAAGGGCCAGTTTGGCGCCAATGCGATCCTCGGCGTGAGCTTGGCTGTCGCCAAAGCCTCGGCCGACGATCTCGACCTGCCTCTCTACCGATACGTCGGCGGCGCCAACGCTCACACGTTGCCGGTCCCGATGATGAACGTGCTCAATGGCGGCGAGCACGCAGATAACAACGTCGACTTCCAAGAGTTCATGGTGATGCCTGTCGGTGCGCCGTCGTTCTCCGAAGCCATGCGTTGGGGCATCGAGACCTACCACGCCCTCAAGGCCGTGCTCACCGAGCGTGGCCTGTCCACCGGTATTGGCGACGAGGGCGGGTTCGCCCCCGACCTTGGCTCAAACGAAGAAGCCCTCGAGCTGCTCATGTTTGCCATCGAAAAGGCTGGCCTGAAGCCCGGCTCAGACATGGTGCTCGCCATGGACGTGGCCTCAACCGAGTTCTTCAAAGACGGTCAGTATGTGCTGGCGGCCGAGAACCGTTCGCTCGACCCATCCGGCATGGTCGACCTGCTGGCCGATCTGGCCGCCCGCTATCCAATCGTCTCGATTGAAGACGGCATGGACGAAGAAGACTGGGACGGCTGGAAAGAACTCACCGACAAGATCGGCGACACCTGCCAGCTCGTTGGCGACGATCTCTTCGTCACAAACACCGAGCGGCTTGCTCGTGGTATCGAATCCGACACGGCCAACTCGATTCTCGTGAAGGTCAACCAGATCGGCACCCTCACCGAGACCCTCGAAGCAGTCGGTATGGCCACCGCAGCGAAGTACACGTCGGTGATGTCGCATCGCTCGGGTGAAACCGAAGACACAACGATCGCCGACCTAGCCGTGGCCACCAACTGCGGTCAGATCAAGACCGGTGCACCAGCCCGAAGCGACCGTGTGGCGAAGTACAACCAGCTGCTTCGCATTGAAGACGACCTTGGTGAAGCCGCCCGGTATCCGGGCATGAGCGCTCTGTCGCGTCAACCAGGAGCAGCTAGCGCTTGATGCGCGATGCATTCGACGGCGTCATTGACGCATGTCGGCGATGGGGTCCTTCGCTCCTGATCGCTGGCGTGGTTCTTGCTGTCGTTGTCGCGCTCGCCGTGTTGCCGGCCCGGAACTGGATGAACCAGCGTGAAGAGCTGGCCGAGACCCGTGAAGAGCACGAGCGGCTGCTGGCTGAAGTAGCAGAGCTCGAAGCGCAACAGCGGTTGCTCGAGACCGACGCCGAAGTCGTGCGTCAGGCTCGTGAGAACTACGACCTTGTCTACCCAGGCGAAGAGAGCTACCGCATCCTTCCGGCGGACTGAGCCGTCCGCCGCGGCTCTTTCTCCGCTGACCGGGCACCAATCGTCACAGCCCGACGCTCGGTTGCTCCTTCGTCGCAAACGTCCTCGCTCTTCGGGCTCCGACGCTTGACGCCCTCGGGCGTCTTCGAGTGGCGCCGCTGCGGGCCACGTCAGCCGTTCGGGGATGCGGTACAGCTTCTCCGCCCGGCTTTGGGA
>CALLGK010000114.1 GCA_938009905.1 uncultured Acidimicrobiales bacterium
GAGAAACTGATGCTCGGTTCGGCACAAGCCGATGCCCTCGGCGCCGAACTCACGAGCTTTGGCGCCATCGGCCGCCGTGTCGGCGTTGGCTCGAACGCCAACGGCGGTGCCCCGGATCTCGTCGGCCCAGCCGAGGAGCACATCGAGCTCAGGGCAGGGCTCGGAATCTGTTTGGGAGGCAGCGCCGAGGAACACTTCGCCTGATGCGCCGTCGAGGCTGATCAGATCACCTTCGTTCACGACAACATCGCCAACAGAGAAGCTTCCGTTGCCAAACTCGATGGCCTCCACACCGCACACCGCTGGCTTGCCCCAGCCTCGAGCGACCACCGCGGCGTGGCTGGCCAGCCCTCCCCTGCTGGTGAGGATGCCTTCGGCAATCTCCATGCCGTGCACGTCTTCTGGCGAAGTCTCTTGCATGACCAGCACGATGTCTTCGCCCCGGTCATAGGCATCACAAGCCGCGTCTGCGTCGAAGTAGACCTGACCGACCGCGGCGCCGGGCGACGCGCCGAGCCCGGCCGCGACTGCCACCTGGTCGCCAGCATCGAACTGGGCGTGGATCACCGCGTCGAGATCAGCAGCCGACACCGCCATGACGGCATCGGCTTGCGAGAGTTCACCGGCCCCGACCTGCGTGACAACAGCTCGAATCAGCTCAGCACCGCTGAGCCCGTTGTTGGTCGCCTCGTTGCTTGTGCCCATACAAGGGCCGATCGTAGCCAGCCAGGACGAGGTGGAGTTACCCCTAGACGAGGCGCTCGGCGAGCCAACCGTGAAGGTCGGCAATCGGGATTCGCACCTGATCCATCGAGTCGCGCTCGCGCACGGTGACTGCATGGTCTTCGAGGGAGTCGAAGTCGTAGGTCACGCAGTAGGGCGTGCCGATCTCGTCTTGGCGGCGGTAACGCTTTCCGATGTTCTGTGTCTCGTCGTAGTCGCACATCCACGTCTCGGCGAGATCGGCGAAGAGCTCGGCACACGGGCCGGCAAGTTCGGGCTTCTTCGACAACGGCAGCACCGCCACCTTGTAGGGCGCGATCCGGTGATGGAGCCGCAACACGGTGCGCGTGTCGTCGTTGACCTGCTCTTCGTCGTAGGCGGCCATCAAGAACGCCATCATCGTGCGAGTGGCACCAGCCGCAGGCTCGATCACGTGCGGCACGTAGCGCTCGTTGGCAGCCTGGTCGAAGAACTCAAGCTTGTTGCCCGAGTGCTCGGCGTGTTGGGTGAGGTCGTAGTCGCCACGGTTGGCAATGCCCTCGAGCTCGTCCCAGCCCCACGGGAACATGAACTCGACGTCGCTTGTGCCGGAGGAATAGTGGCTGAGCTCGTCGTCGTCGTGGGCCCGCAGCCGGAGCTTGTCGGCCGGCATGCCGTGGTCGACGTACCACTGCAGACGCGTCTCGCACCAGTACTCGTACCACTTCTGGCTGTCGGCGGGCGGAACGAAGTACTCCATCTCCATCTGCTCGAACTCGCGGGTCCTGAACACAAAGTTGCCTGGTGTGATCTCGTTGCGGAAGCTCTTGCCGATCTGGGCGATACCAAACGGCGGCTTCTTGCGGCTCGTGTAGAGCACGTTTGCGAAGTTGATGAACATGCCCTGTGCGGTTTCGGGCCGCAGGTACACCTCGTGCCCTGCACCCTCGACGGGGCCGGCGTGGGTCTTGAACATCAGGTTGAACTGGCGAGGCTCGGTGAACTGTCCGCTCATGCCACAGGTTGGGCACTGTTCGGGGTTGTCGAGCTTGTCGAGCCGGTGCCGGGCGCCGCAATTGCGGCAATCAACCAACGGATCAGAGAAGTTCGAGAGGTGGCCGGACGCCTCCCAGATCTGCGGGGGCGAAAGAATCGACGCATCGAGCCCCACAACATCGTGGCGCTTTTGCACCATTGAACGCCACCAGGCGTCCTTGACATTGCGCAGCATGAGCACACCGACGGGGCCGTAGTCGTAGGTCGACCTGAAACCGCCGTAAATCTCAGCCGACGGGTACACAATGCCCCGTCGTTTTGAGAGATTTACGATCTTGTCGAACAGCTGATTCGGCGCCTCGGATTCGGACATGGCACGAGGGTAGCCAGCTCCAACCCGACCAGAGGGAGACTTTCGACCGAACCAGTCCCTCACTCCCGGGCTGACCCCGGGCAGACTAGGGGGATGTTGGACCCGTCCTCGACGAAGGTGCTTGGGCGCCGTATCGGCGCTGCCGTCATAGATTTCCTGACCGTCAGTCTGCTGTCGCTCTATTTTGCCAAGACCCAAAGCGAGGAATTCGCCATCACGGGGCGTAGCGCCGACGGCCAGCCCATGTGGTCAACGGCAGACTTCGACAAGATTCAAAGCTACGCCGGTGGCTTCAACCGGGCCCAAGAAATCGGCGACACGCTGCACGTCTTCGACTTTCTCGACCTGCTGCTGATCACCATCGTGACCGCGCTCCTCGCGCTGCTGCTCAAGGTACTCATCCCCGCCAATACCGGCTGGAGCTTGGGCCAGCGCCTGTTGGGGCTCCGAGTCATCGACGAGGCAGGTGCCAACCCTCCCGTTGGACAACACCTCAGCCGGATGTGGCCAGCGATTGTCGACGTTCTGCCCGGATTCCTCCCTGGCCTCGTCGGCTGGGTGATCGCATCTCGTTCCCAGCACACCCAACGCATGGGTGATCGAGTCGCCAACACCTACGTGGTTTCCCGCAGCGAAGAGCCTCGCATGCTCAAGCCCGGGTCACGCCCCGCTGCGACCGAACTCGACGACCTTCCTTCACCAGACGCTCCGAGCGCTGGGCTCCGCGAACCGGCGGCGCCAACGCTCGAAACGGTTGCCACGGGCCGGTCAGCGACACCAACCGTCGACGTATCTGCCGATCTCCCGCCGGCGCCGGCTGCTCCCACGGTTGAACAAACTCCTGCACCATCGCTCGGTGCACCCGCCGCGGCCGCTGGAGCGGCTGCAGCCGGTGCTACTGGAGCCGTCGGAGGTCTGGCCGACAAGTTCAGGAAAGCGAGCTCTAAGGGCGGCGCGTCAGCCATCGACGGGCTCAACGTCGAGGGCTCCAAGATCGAGGATCTCTCTGCCAAGCTGCCAGACGGTCCAAAGGTCGACGAACCAAAGCCAGTCTCGCCTCCCACCATCGAGACACCCGATCTGCCATCGGTCGACATGCCGAATGCCGACGTCACTCCATCGCCGATCGAACGCCCAAACCCCGACGTTCCTCGCACGCCTTTGAGCGACCTTGTGGCCGAGGCGCCCGATCCAGACGCAACGGTCATCGAACGCCCAACTCCGGTTGGTTCGCTCGACGCAACGCCACCAGTGGTTGACCCTGTCGCACCGATTGCCGACGCAACGCCGTCCGCCAGCCCCTTTGCCGAGGCGGTGCCAACGCCCGAGCCGGCAGCGGAGGCTCCCGCTGCTGACACCGGTACTCGGCCCCCACCACCCGCCCACCGGTCAACGGCCGAGCGTCGCCAACTGTTCGAGAACACGCCAGCTCCGGCTCCCCAGCATCGACCAGCAGCAACAGCTCCCTCAACGACAGGGCCCGCAGCCGCAACGGCACCAGCTCAACCGATCGACACACCCGACGAGACTCCGCAAGAGCCAGCCGATCCGTTCCAGTCCGAACCAGTCCAGTCTGAGCCAGTCCGGAGCGAAGCGGCGACGTCCGAGCTTGCGACGACCGAGCCAGCAGCGAGCGACAGTGCGGCAGCTGCTCCCCCACCTCGCCATCGCGTCGAGCGTTCGAACTGGGATCAACCAGTTGCCGAAGATGCCCCCGTGTGGTCACCCAGCGATGTCACGGACTCGGCACCGGCAGATCCCGCCGAAGCGTCGGCACCGGGCCAGGCCGAACTGAGCCAAGCAGAATTGGGCCAGGCAGCACCTATCTCCGAGCCCGTGGCTCAGGCGGTTGCTGAGCAACCAGCTGACGCAACAGACAGCGCAGCCGACGCTGCGCAATCAGCCGATGCGCAAACACTCGAACCCCAGTGGAACGAAGAGTGGAACGCCTGGATGTTCTGGGACGAAGGCCAGCAGTCGTGGCTCCGTCACGACACAGACAACGACGTCTGGGTGAGAGTCGAGCCGTAGCCCGCTCATGACACCCTGACGACTATTGCGTTAGGTGTTGGTCGACCACAGCCGACGAACGCAGGCGACGTTCGAGGTGCTGTTCCATCATGCGAGCGGCCAACGACTCCAGTTGCATGGCGGTGGCCTCATCTGTGGTTTCGAGCACGTGTCGGACCTGTCCATCCATGATGGACTGCAAGGCGGCTCTGGCCACATCAGTGATGGGGTCGCCTGATCGGCACGAGCGACACAACACGCCGCCTTGCGAAATGTCGATGGCGACCAGATCGTCTTTACGGCCGCAACTCACGCACGTGTCGAGCAACGGCTGCACGCCCTCCAGCGCCAAGATCTTCACCACGAACGCCGGCACCACGAGCGGGTTCCCCTCTCGATCAAGCTCGGCGAGTGCTCCGGTGAGCAGCTTGTACAACGCAGGATGCGAGCCGCCGTCTTCGGTGATCTGGTCGACAACTTCGAGCATCACGGCGGCCCGGCCGTAGCGACCGAGGTCTGAGCGAAGCTTCGGCAGCACGGTCAAGGTTTCGGTCTGGGTCACGATGTCGAGGTTGCGGCCCTCATAGAACTGAGCGTGGATGATCGATGCCGGTTCGAGCCGCGATCCGAATTTCGACTTGGTGCGACGCACGCCCTTGGCGACCGCACGCACTTTGCCCTTGGTCCGGGTGAGCAGGACGATGATGCGATCGGCCTCGCCGAGCTTGTAGTTCCGCAACACCACGCCGTCGTCGCGGTAGAGCGCCATGTCAGTTGTTCAGGCCGCCGAATCGACGATCGCGATCTTGAAACTCGCGAACGGCGTCGGCCAGGTGCGTGCGGCGGAAGTCGGGCCAGTAGGCATCGGTGAAGTACAGCTCGGCGTATGCGGCCTGCCAAAGCATGAAGTTCGAGGTGCGCATCTCGCCGGAGGTGCGCACCCACAGGTCGACTTCTGGCATCTCGGGGTCGTAGAGATGTTTGTTGATCGACGCCTCGGTGACGGGAAGGCCCCGTTCGGTCAGCGTCTTTACTGCGTCGACGATCTCGGCTCGACCGCCGTAGTTGAAGGCGATGGTGAGCGTCAGCTTGCGATTGTCTTTCGTCAGCTCGATCGACTCGTCCATTCGACGCAGAAGACGTTTCGGCACTCGCCAGTCGCGCCGGCCGATGAACCGAATGCGTACGTCGAGATCGTTTAGTTCGTCTCGTCGACGGATAAGGAGCGACTCGTTGAAGCCCATGAGGAACCGGACTTCATCGGTGGGGCGCCGCCAGTTCTCGGTTGAGAAGGCGTACACCGTGAGCCACGACACGCCGAGCTCAAGGGCCCCGTGCACGGCGTCAAGCAGTGCTTCTTCACCAGCGGAGTGACCATCGGTTCGCTTCAGGCCCCGTTGTTGGGCCCATCGACCGTTTCCGTCCATCACACATGCCACGTGGGCGGGCACATGGTTGAGGTCGATACCGCTCAGATCCATAAGGTTCGAACCGTAGCCCGGCCAGGACCCTCAGCGGGGCCCATCAATCGTTCTCCAGAAGCCTGAGCCGGCTTAGGAGTCGGCCTCTGCCTCGGTCACGACGCTGAAGGTTGGCGACGGCGCTGGCGTTGTAGGTGCCGGTGTTGCCGGAGCAGCGGTGGTTGCTGGAGCAGCCGTGGTGGTCGGCGCTGTTGTCACCGGAGCGGCTGTCGTTGCCGGAGCAGCCGTAGTGGTGACTCGGCGGGTCGTCGCTGGGCGACGAGTGGTGGCAGGGCGACGGGTGGTGGCTGGGGCCCGCGTGGTGGGAGCTGCGGTTGTGGTTGACGCCACGGTCGTGCTCGTTGTTGCGGCTGACGTCGGCGGAGCAATCGTCTCGTACACAACCGTGGTGGTTGGTGCTGCCGTCGAGGTGGTCTGCGCCTCGGTCGTGGTGGTGAGAGCGATCGTGGTCGACGGCACAAGGCTCACGTCTGTCGGCTCGCTCGAATCGCCACCGGTAAGCACGGCGACGAGAGCGATGAGGATCAGAATCGCGAAGAGTCCACCGGCGAGAATCGCGGCCGGTCGGCGGCGATCAGCCGCTTCGTCAACCGGAACGAACTCGACCTGGCTCGGTGCCACTTTGGCGCCGAAGATGGGAGCTCCGACTGCGGGAGCAGTGACCTCTTCGCGATCACCGAAGAGCTTGCCAACCTCAACCTTTGGTGGTGCATCGTCGAGCTTCTCGTCAGCAAAGAGCTCATCGACCGAAATCTTCTTGGGCGCCAGATCATCGGTGCGCTCGCCAAAGAGGCCGATGGCCTTGCCGGGTGAGGCTGACGATGCTGGTTCGGCCGCGCCCGCATCATCGATGTCAGCGTTGATGACGGTGCCCGCAAAAACGTCGGTTGGTTCAGAAACCGCTGTTTCTTGAGGATCAAGATCGAGCTTGACCACGGGAACCTCGTCGGTGACGGGCTCCCACAGATCGCCCATGATCACGGCAGCGTCTTCCTCTTTTGCCGCGCCGTTCGGGAACAGCGTGTCGGCTGTGGGAACGGTAAGCAGATCGTCGTCCGTCACCTTTGGCATCACGGGAGAACCGAGAAGAATCTCGGCCAATCGTTCTGCCTCTTCATCAAGAAGCTGTGCGTCTGGTTTGGTGGTGTCGTCGATCAACGTTCTCTAATCCCGGTGGCCCGCGAACTTGCCCACGGCTCCCCACCCGCAACGGCGATAGTACTGCGTAAGATCGGCATCGTGTCCAGCGTTGAGGAGCTCCTGGGTAGGGTGACTCAGCACCTGCCTGCCGGTGGTGAAGATCGTCCTGGCCAGCGTCAAATGGCCGAAGAAGTAGCCAAAACAGTGGCCGAAAGCTCCACCGTGCTCGTCGAAGCTGGTACCGGCACCGGCAAATCTCTTGCCTATCTGACGCCGGTCGTCGCCGCGGGGAAAAGGGCCGTTGTAGCTACGGCAACGATCGCCCTCCAAGAACAACTTGTGGGCCACGATGTCCCTCAGGTGGCCCGAGGGCTCGATACCGAGATCAGCGTTGCGGTGCTCAAGGGACGCTCCAACTATCTGTGCTTGCAACGCTTCGAAGAGCTCGAACGCTCATCGCACGCCGAACAACTCGACCTGCTCAGAGGGCAATCGCCGAGCGAGCAGCTCGCCGACGTGCGTGACTGGGCAGAAGAAACCGAAACCGGCGACAAAGAAGAACTCGATCCGGCACCGCCGTACGACGTGTGGCAGGCCATCAGCGTGAGCGCCAACGAATGCCCTGGAGCCACGCGCTGCCCGGTCGGCGATCGCTGCTTTGCCGAGAAGGCCAAGACTGCTGCCCTCGAGTCAGACGTCATCGTCACTAACCACCACTACTACGGCCTCAACATCGACTCGGGCGGTGCTCTTCTACCCGAGCACGATGTGGTGATCTTCGACGAGGCCCATCACCTGCCAGACGTGTTGGCCGCAACGTGTGGCACTGAACTCAGCGGTGGCAGGCTCCGGGCGTTCGCCCGTCGGGTTCGCACCATTCTCACCGATGACGACATTGCCTTGGCCATTGATCGCAGCGCCGGTGATGTCGATCACCAGATTCGCGACTCACTCGGGGAACGCATCGAGCTCGACGTCGACACACTCGACGCGCTGGCCACGGCACGAGAACGGGTCAACAAGGTGGTCAACGAGCTTCGCAAGGTGAACCCAAAGGAAGGGTCGGACACCGAAGCCAAAGTCGAGCGAGCGCAACTCAATGCTGGGTCGTTGGTTGGCGACATCGACAGCATCATCGAGGCCGCAGAGTC
>CALLGK010000115.1 GCA_938009905.1 uncultured Acidimicrobiales bacterium
TCATGAAGCCGCTGAGCGTCAACAACGTCGACATGATCTACGAGTTGCCAAAAGGTGGGTCTGTCCACGCCCTGAGCAACGTCTCGTTTGAGCTCGATGCGGGTCGCCTCTTGACCCTTCTCGGGCCGAGCGGCTGTGGCAAGACCACGTTGCTCAACATCATTGCTGGGTTTCTCGCCCCCACGGAGGGAAGTGTGAGCCTCGGCAACGAGCAGATCACCGGGCCCAGCGCCGACCGAGGCATGGTGTTCCAGCAAGGTGCACTCTTCGAGTGGCAGTCGGTGGCCAAGAACATTTCGTTTGGGCCCCGAATGGCCGGCCGCAAGCACAAAGACGTGTTGCCGGAAGTCGAGCGCTTGCTCGACGTCGTCGGGCTCACAGGTTTTGGCGACAAGCAGGTCTACGAGCTCTCCGGTGGCATGCAACAGCGCGTTGCGCTCGCTCGGTGCCTCGCGAACGATCCCGAGATGATGCTGATGGACGAGCCGCTCGGTGCACTCGATGCCCTCACCCGCGAGAAGATGCAGAGCCTCATCCTCAACCTCTGGGACGAGACGGGCAAGAGCATCGTCTTGGTGACCCACAGCGTTGAAGAAGCGTTGATCCTCGGCGACGTCGTGTTTGTGATGGCACCTCGCCCGGGTCGAATCGAGAAGGTCTACAACCTGCCTTTCGCCAAGCGGGCGCTCACGGAAGATCCGCGAGAGCTGAAGGCCACGCCTGAGTTTCAAGAGGTGAAGGAAGAAATCCTCAGCTTCATCTGGGAAATGGAAGAAGAGATCATGGGGCGGGAAGCCGGATGACCGATATCGACGCAACAGCCAACGTCCGCCACACAGGCGACGCTCCTCGCAAGCGCCGTTCAGACAACAAGACCGTCACGTTCGGCGACAGCAGTGCCGTTCGGAGCTTGCCGGCGTGGAGCGTCTTCTCCGCTGTGCTCCTGCTGGTCGTGTGGTGGCTCGTGACCAAGGCGTGGGGCTACCCAGAAGACTTCCGGGCCACGCTCGAACCAGGGCTCCGCGATCGCGAGCTTTTCGAGCAATGCCAACGAGCAGACAATTGCGACACGAAGGGTTACACACAGCTCGTGAGCCCGCTCACGTTCCCAAGCATTCGAGACACCTGGAACTCAGCAGGCGAACTGCTCGCCGACGGATATCGAAACGTCAGCCTTTGGACACACACCTGGGCCAGCTTGTGGCGAGTGCTCAAGGGCATGTTCTGGGGCTCGATCGTTGGCATCCCTGTTGGACTGGCCATGGGCCTGTCAAGCAAGGCCCGAGGCTTCTTCGACTCGATCGTCGAGTCCTTCCGCCCGATCCCACCACTCGCCTTGCTGCCACTCTTCACTCTGACCTTCGGCCTTGGTGAGAAGGCTGCCGTGCCGCTCCTGGTATTCGCCTCGATCTGGATCATGATCATCGCCGCCCGGTCCGGCATCAAGAACGCCCAGCTCTCCAAAGTGCGAGCGGCCTACTCACTCGGCGCATCCAAGCCTCAGCTTCTGCTGAAGGTCCTCATCCCGAACGCTCTGCCCGAGATCTTCACCGGCCTCCGAGTTGCACTCGGTGTCAGCTGGGGAACGCTGGTCGCAGCTGAGCTGTCCGGCGTGCAGGAAGGCCTCGGTGCCATGATTTCGATCGCCAAGAACTTCTCTCGACTCGACGTCATTGTTGTGGGCATCGTCATCATCGCCTTGCTTGGCGTGCTGATGGACGTGCTGCTCCGCTTCCTTGAGTCGGTGCTTATCCCCTGGCAGGGCAAGGGCTAGTTCCCTCGCAACGAGCGCTCAGTCGTCGTCTGAATCGTTGTTGCCGTTGTTGTTGTTCTGACGGCGGGTGATGATGCGCACTTCGGTGCCCTGTCGATGCGATTCGCCTGCTGGCGGATCAGTGGCCAGCACAACACCGTTGGGCGGACCAACCGTGTCGACCACCACGAATCCGGCAGCCGTGAGCACGTCGTCTGCTTCGGCGCCACGCATGCCGTTGGTGTCGGGAACGATCACAAACGGAAGACCAAGCGAGACGATGATCTCAACGGTGTCACCACGCTCGACCGTGGTGCCGGGAACCGTCGCCATGGCAACAATCGAGCCCTCGGCCACATCTTGTGAGTGCTCCTCGGAGATCGCCATGACCAGCCCGAGCTCAAGAAGCGCGGCCTCGGCCTCTGGCACGGAGAGGGCGGTAACGTCGGGAACGATTCGAGGCTCGGGCCCAGCGCTCACCACAAGGTTGACCAAGGTGCCGGTCTCGACCTCGTCGCCAAATGCCGGAGTCGACTCAAGTACTTCACCGACGGCTGCTTCTTCGTCGAAGACGGTGCTGTCGACGGTGCCGAGCGTCAACCCAGCATTGGTGATGCGTTCGACCGCAACGAGTCGAGTGAGGCCAACGAGATCGGGCACCGGCCGCAGAATTGCCCCGGTCGACACCACGATCTGCAGTGTTTCGCCCTCGGCCAATTCGGTTCCGGCCCGTGGGTTCTGTTCGATGATCGCGCCAGCTTCCGACCCGTCGACTCGGCGCTCAACAACCTCGAGCTCCCAGTTGTTGACGCGCGCATCGACCCGCACATCTTCAAGCGGCTCACCGACGTAGGAACCGACCGTG
>CALLGK010000116.1 GCA_938009905.1 uncultured Acidimicrobiales bacterium
GCCTCGATCATCAAGCAGTCGTGCACGGGTCATACCCACCACGGTTCTGAGTCCGGTGATCGATCGCATCATGGCATCAACCTGAGGTTCAAATCCTCATGGATGGCGGGGTCGGCACATGTTGACGTTCAGCTTTGCGCGGCCAAACCCCTGCGGGTTTTGGCCGCCCGTTGATCGGCAACGTCGGCCCTCCCACCCAGCCACGACCCCCCCACCCAACTCAGCCACCAACGACGCATCCGGAAGGAGCACAACCATGAACCGATTCCGACAGACCTTTTCTCCACTCGCACGGCAGGCGACGCCACGTCGCATCGTCGTTGATGAGCTCGAGGCCGTTGTGCTGATTCGACGAGGTGCAGTCAAGGCAGAACTGCCAACCGGCGTGCACCGGCTGCGCCCTCGAACCGACCAGATCGTTCGGTTGCCGCGCCAGGAGCAGATCTTGATCGTTCGCAGTCAGGAGACACTGACAAGCGACGGCGCGAGCATCCGAGCCTCGGTTGCCCTCACGTATCGGGTCACCGACGCGATGACGGCAGCTCGAGCGATGCCGTTCTTCGAAACGCTGCACCTTCGCACCCAGCTGGCATTGCGCAAGGTGGTCGGCGAGCGCGAGCTCGAACAGCTGCTCGCAGAACGAGCTGAGCTCGACACCGCGTTGGCTCAATCAGCGACGGAATCGATCGGCGACGAGTTCGGGCTTACCGTCACCGGTGCAGCTGTTCGCGACCTGATCGTTCCCGGCGCCCTGCGATCAGCCGTGGCGGACGTCGTGGCGGCGCGCCTTGCCGGTCAGGCCGCACTCGAACGAGCCAGAGGCGAGACAGCGGCCTTGCGGTCACTGGCCAACGCGGCACGAATGGCGCAAGACAACCCGGCATTGCTCCAGCTGCGCTTGTTGCAGAGCATCGAGCCAGAGGGCAACACCTTCGTGCTCGGTTCCGGTGCCTTCGGCCTCAACGCGTCGTGACGACAGGATCGTGACGACGTCACTCGTCGAACGGTGTTGCGCCAGGGGTCTCACTTGTGAGTCCTGGCGCGACGTCGTCGGCGGCGCCGCTGAAGCCGGCCTGGCGCCACGCTTCGTACACCACCACCGCCACAGCGTTTGCGAGATTCAGGCTCCGGTTATTCGGGGCCATCGGAATCGCCAAGGTCCGGTCGGGGCCGAATCGAGCCAGGTCGGTTGCCGACAGTCCATGACGCTCGGCCCCAAAGACCAGTACGTCATCCGGCCTAAAGACCACGTCGGAGTAGCGACGAGCCCCGCGAGACGAGAAGGCGAACCACCGGCCGTCCGCTATCGAGATGGTGACGTCGTCGAGCGACGAGTGCACCGTGACCGACGCGAACTCGTGATAATCGAGACCGCCGCGACGCAGAAGTCGATCGTCGAGTGCAAAGCCAAGCGGCTCGACCAGATGCAGCTGGGCTCGGGTGTTGGCGCACAGCCGAATGATGTTGCCCGTGTTGGGGGCAATCTCGGGAGCGACAAGAACGACATGCACGTTCACCAGTGTGGGGTCGCGGGTGTGCGAGGCTCAACGTGAGGTTGTTCTGATGCCATTGTTCGTGAACTCATCGCTGTCCATCCCCGATGGCGAACTCGACTGGACGTTCAGCCGATCGGGTGGCCCCGGGGGTCAGCACGCCAACAAATCGAATACCCGAGTTGAGCTGACGTGGGAGATCGCTTCTTCTGAGGCACTCACGACCACGCAACGCCGTCGACTCGTCGACAAGTTTGGGGCCGAGGTGCGCGTTGTCGTCGACGACGAGCGTTCTCAGGTGCGGAACCGCAGTATCGCGAGCGACCGCCTCGTGGAACGCGTTGCTGATGCCCTTAAGCCAGTGAGAAAGCGGCGACCCACGAAGCCAACCCGCGGATCGAAGAAGCGTCGAGTCGAAGCGAAGCGGCGAAACTCACAACGCAAACAGCTGCGCCGGAAGCCGTCGCGAGACGACTGATTGTCGTTTTTCCGGGGCGCGAGTCGACCACAGACCGCGGTCGTGCCAGACTCCTCTCGCCAGTGACGCTGACGTTGCTCACTGGGCGAGGGAACAAACTGCTCAAAGGTCGCCGAATTGGGGCCGCTACTACGGAGGGAACCGTGGCAGACCAAGACATGGCGGAGCGCGTTGACGGACGCGAAGCAGACGGTGGCAAGTTCGACGGCGCGGTTGACGCGGTGGTCGACAAGATGACCGACGTGCTCGGTGACGCACTCGGCATCGAAGGCAAGCCGTTCGAGCAGCCCGGATACGGATACGAAGATGACGTCGACTACGGCGACGCCATGCTCGACGCCGATCTCTACGGCGCGGCCGACGACGACTACACCGAAACGCCTGAGCCCGACGCTCTCACCAGCGCGCTCGGCTCGCGTATGGATGATGCGAGCGACGCCTCCACGGATGAGAACTACGACGGGGAGCAGGGCTACGAACAGGACACGGTCGAGGACTACGACCGCGATGCCGACTACCAGCTCAAGACCGTAGATTCGCCCCCCGACGACCAGTACCAGGCAGACCAGACCTACGATGCAGATCAGGCCTACGAACCAGAGCAGGCGTACGAGCAGACCTACGAGCCTGGCTCAGACAGCACGCCACCGGTCGGCGATGAGGCTGTCTACGAGTCGAAGATGGCCGAGGACGATGCAAAGGCGCGTGCCTACGACGACGCCGATGCTCGACCCGAGACAGACGGCGCTGACACCGGCTACGTCGACGATGTGAAGCCGGTTGGCGAGAAGTACGACACCGAGAACGGCGACGCCGACCAGGACAAGCTCACGGAGACGTACGACGACGATCAGCAGAAGGTTGCTGAGAAGTACGAGGGTGACGACTACGAGCCAGAGATCACCGAGCTCAAAGAAACCAGCCACGAGCCAGAGGTCACCGAGCTCAAAGAAGCCAACTACGACCCATACGCCGACGAAGTCGAAACCATCGACCCCATCGAAACCGAGACAAACGCCTACGGCTACGACGACGACGCCGACTACGGCGACGCCAAACTCGACACCCCTGACACGGCCGACGCCGACTATCCCAACGACGCTGACTATCCCAACGATGACTACAAGCCAGACGTCGATGCCACGGCCACGTACGAACAAGACCAGACGTACGAGACCAACGAGCCGGACAACGGTTACAAGGTCGACGAACACATAGCCGACGAACACAAGGCCGACGACTACAACGACAACGACTACACGTCAGACGTCGAGGAAACCGTCGACGCAAGCTACGGCAACGGCGACTACGAGCCGGCTAGCACCGAATCGATGATGTCGGAGTCCATGGCTTCCGACACCATGGCTTCCGACACCATGGTGTCTGACGAGATGGCAACGAGTGACTTCGGCAGTGGCTACGACGACGATGTCGACACTGACTCGATGGGCGCTGATTCGATGGGTACTGACTCGATGGGTACCGAGCCGATCGAATCGTCCTACGTTGAGGCCGAGCCGGTCTCAACGGTTGACGAAGTTGTCTACGAAGAGCCGACCTACGAGACGCCCGTCGATGAGCCGGCCTACGAAGCGCCGGTGGAGCCCATGGATGACGGCATGGACAGCGCAATGGACGATGGCATGGACGACATGCCGATGGACGGCTAGGCGGCCAACGACAGACAAATCCACAACGGCGTCGGACTAGCGTCGAGTGATGACACCATCACAACGCGGTCCGATCGCCATCGTTGGTAGCGGCGAGTTCTTGCCGGTGATGGCACCCATCGACACACAACTGCTTGAGAGTCGTCCGTCTCGCGTCGCCATCGTGCCAACCGCGGCGGGTCTCGAAGGCGACGCCAGCGTCAACCGGTGGCTCGAACTCGGAGCGAGCCACTACGCCTTGCTCGACGTAGAGACGGTTGCCGTCGTCGCTGTCGATCGCGAATCTGCGGACAACGACGCAACTGCCGCTCTCATCGATGGGTGCGGCCTCATCTACTTCTCTGGCGGCGATCCCAGCCACGTCATCGCCTCGATGCGCGACACACAGACATGGAGGGCGGTGCGGGCTGCTTGGAGCAACGGAGCAGCCCTCGCCGGCTGTTCTGCCGGTGCGATGATGATGGGCTCGGTATCAGCGTCACCTCGTCGTTCTGACCTCATCGATGGACTCGCCCTGTTCGAGCGACTGTGTGTGCTCCCCCACTTTGATCGGCTTGATCAACGTGCGGGCATGACACGTTCGGTGCGTGAACGGCTCGACGACGACGTCACCTTGCTCGGGGTCGACGAGAACACTGCCGTGGTAGTCGACCCAGCGACCGGCCGAGGGGTGGTGGCCGGAGCAGCAAAGGTCTGGCTGATTACCAACGACGGTCGCACTGAGTTCACCTCAGGTCAGACCGTCGGCACGACGTTTGAGGTCAGCTGACCTTTTCTTTGTCGGCGTCTTCGACGTCGTCGGTCTCATCAACGTCGGTCTCATCGACGTCGGCGTCGTCGGCTTCTTCAGCGTTGCCAGCTGCGCTGCCAAAGTCGGGAAGCACGTCAGGGCGCTCTTTCAAGACTCCGGTGTGGTCGGCCCATTCCCGAACAGCCTGCGTGAGTTCCGACATCTCGTCGGTGGGGCCCAGAAGTCGGAGCTGGCCATTAGCGCGACGAGTTTCCGTGCGCTTCGAATACTCGGAACGCAGCCAGAAAAAGCCGGCTACAAGCCCGATGATCACAACATTCGCAATGAGCAGCTTGATGTTCATAGTGCGTGCTCCCACATCTCAGACACTCCAGCAATATCGACACGAGTTCGATCGAACATGAGTGGATTTCAACGAGCTGGGATGCATCACCTACGAGTTGACCGATTCTGGCTTGCAGTTGGCTCAGGAGTTGAGCGAAACATACTCGTCTGAGTTGACCAGGAAGGTTGCGAGCGAGATGTCGTCCACCTCGAGCAATCGCTCTGCCCAGTAGGCATGGCCCGCATTGTCTGGTGAGCGATCGAGCAGCTTGGCGAACAGCAGGGCTACCCGCCGTTCTCGGCTCTCAGGCATCTGATAGAGCCGGGTCGCAACTGACGCCTCTGACGTCGCTGCGATTTGTCCATTCCAATAGGCAAGGCCCTCGGCATCGGGCTGACGACCGAGAATCTCAACGTACAGATCCACAATCCACTGTTCAGAGGTCATGGTGCCGAAGTACTCGGGGCTGGCAAAGAACCTGGCCGCAACGTCACGCACTGGCATGCCGGCACGGATCTGATCGATCCAGAACTGGCGGCCGGCAGCGTCGGGGGCCCGCCCAAGCGTTGCCAGATACAGATCGTCGACGACGGCACCAACCCACACATCTGAGTTCGCAAGATCGTTGACCAACACGGCTCGCTCGTTCGCTGTCGCCTGGCTCCACATAACGACTTCGTTCTCAGTCGGGGGTCGACCAACGAGGTCTTCGAACGTGGCGTTGATCACCGATGGTGCAAGCCGTTCGCCTGGGGCCTGGCTGGACGGTGCGGCGCTGCTATGTGGAGCGACGTCGCCGTCAAAGGCGTTGACCGTCCAGGTATACGAGGTAACTCCCGATGCAGCTTTCACGTTGCTGACCGTGACCGTGTACTGCGTTGCACCGGTGGTCGCAGGCAGGTGCGTGGTTGCCAGCTCAAAGACCAGCAGAGGGTCAACGGGGTCGGTAGACGTCGGTGCTTTTGCCGTCAGGACAGTCACCGAGATCGGCGTTCCGTTACGGGTCACGGAAACGGAGGCATTGGTGAAGTCGGCGTCGCGAACAGTGATCGACCAGCGGGGCGGCACGAGTGCTTCTGGGAACGAGCCAGCGGTTGGCCACACCACCGCTTCGGGCTGGGCCGTAGCACCATCCCAGAATCCATCCCACGTTTGGATGGCGTTCACCGATCGATTCGTTCCCAGATCGGGAGCCTCGCCAACGCCAACAGAACCGAGCTCGGGGTGAAGCAGCATGCGGCGATGGCCGACGTCTTCGTTACCGGCTCCCCAGTCGACGAAGTACTCATCAACGGCGCCGGCCCCGGGAATCCTCGAGAGGTTTGATCGTTCGATTGCGGTTGCGCCGGCGTCGGTTCGACACGGCGTATTTGCTGGGGCGTGATGGTGCCAGAAGTCTCCGGCTGCCATGATCATCGCTGCTTGCTGGACTCTGCCGTCGAGCGCCCGGTTGAGCACGACGTCGCCGTCGACCCCAGCCAAGTCTCGGTACCAATTCAGTCGGTCAACGACGTCTTGCGCGTACGCCGGCGAAATCGTGCCGGGCTGACAGTTAGCGACGTCTCCCGTGAAGTTCCGAGCTGGCGGAGCCGAAAGCACGAACTCGTCGTAGTACGAGCGATGTACGTCGCCCTGTGAGAGATCGTTCGAACTGATGGCAACGGTGCGGTTGCCGAGCACGGAAATCGGTGCGATCTCGGGCGTTGGACCTGAACCCGACAGCGCCAAAAGGAGGGCAACGATGGCGCCAAGAAGCACTCGTCGCGTCGAAATTCGTCCCAGGCGTCGCACACCTGAGAATCGCCATCAAGGTGATCTCACCTGAGGGAGATGAGCCGTTCGGCCTACGCGCCGCACATGAGTCGTCGTGGCCGACAATCGTCGACGCAGACCGGCAGTTCCTACTGACTGTCGAGTTGGGCCTTGAGTTCAGCCGCTTTGCGCTTGTTGCGACGCCGCGAGCCGTTGAGGCTGATGAGTCCGATCGCAACGATCGCTCCGAGCACGGCGCCAACAAGGGTGCCGCCCCGCAACCCAGGGCCTTCAACGTCGAGGGTGCGTTCGCCGGCGTGTGCGGCGCTACCGCTGCCGATCACAATGCCGAGCGTTGCCAAATTCGGCAAGGCAAGCATGGCCGCAACCACAAAGAAGAGCACGGCGCGGTTCAGCCCCTTGCGCCAGCGCCAGCCGGCGGCGATCACAAAGATCGGAAGCACGGTGAAGACAAAACCAAGACCAAGTCCGACCACCGTGCCAAAGAACAAGCGGCCGTTGATCAGATCGCCCAGCCGCTGCGCCCACCAGCGTGGAAACACTGCGCCGCCAATGAACCACGCGGCCACGAGCGACACGATGGCCACGGCGACCAGGATGACTTTTCGTTTGAGGTTGCCCTTCGACGATGCCGCTTCCGCCGGTTCGTCGTTGAGGTCGGTGATCGGTTCGCCCATTCAACAAGTGTGCCCCGAGCCAGCAGCACTATCGTCCCGCCCATGCAGATTGCGGAGATCCGCCTCTACCAGCATGCGCTGACGCCAGCGGGCGGTAACTATCAGATGTCGATCTCGGCGGTCACCGCTGCGATCACCCACGTTGTCGAGATCATCACCGACGACGATCAGCGGGGCTACGGCGAAGTGTGTCCGCTCGGACCGGCCTATCAACCCGAGTTTGCAGGTGGTGCCCTGGCCGCCATCACCGAGATGGCACCGCAGTTACTGGGCCTCGATCCTCGACGAACAAACCTGGTGAACGTTCGCATGGATGAACTGCTCAATGGGCACAACTACGCCAAGTCCGCCATCGACCTTGCGTGCTGGGATCTTTGGGGGAAAGACACAGACAGCTCGGTCGCTGACCTCCTGGGTGGTGCCCATTCTGACCGGGTTCCCACCTACTGGGGCATCATGCCCGCCACCGTGGAAGCGACGGCGGCCAAAGCCCGCCAACTCGTCGACGACGGTTACCAACGGATTCAACTGAAGACCGGTGGCCGTCCGCTGAGCGATGACATCGCCTGTATGCACGCCGTGGCCGAGCAATGTCCGCCTGGCATCAAGTTGCTCGCTGATGCGAACCGAGGCTGGACCGTTCGTGATGCGATCGAGTTCAGCGTCGCATGCCGCGAGATCCCGCTGGTGCTTGAACAGCCCTGCTCAACGCTCGAAGAACACCGTCGCCTGGTTGGCAAAGTCAGCCACCCCATCTTCATCGACGAGTCGAGCTCGAGCGTCGCCGCCACGATCGAGGCCATCTCGTCAGGCGTCGCCGATGGATTCGGGATGAAGCTGTCACGCGTCGGTGGTCTCACCAAGCTGAGAGCTGTTCGGGACGTCTGCGACGCAATGAACACCCCGACGACCGTCGACGACACTTGGGGCGGCGACCTTGTCGCCTCGGCAACAACACAGATGGGCGCAACGCTCCGACCCGCCCTCTACGAGGGAACCTGGATCTCCGGCCCGTACACCGACCAAAGTTATCCAGTGCGGTCCTCCCCCATCGTCGTCGAGAACGGGCACATCACGTTCCCAAAGGGGCCAGGACTTGGGGTTGAGATCGACACCAACGATTGGGAACCACCGGTGGCCGTTTTCGGGCAGTAATGCCCGAACATCGCTGTTTCGAAGCAAGCGGACACTTCGCTCCGTAGGGTGAAGGGTCCCTCGCAAGAAATGAAATGCCATGAATGAACCCAGTCCCACCGACGAGCCCGCTGGGTTTGAAGCACTCGGCCTCCGGCCGGAACTCCTCAAGAGCCTCGCTGCTCTCGGCTACGAAGAGCCAACACCTATTCAGCGCGAAACCATCCCGCTGCTTGGCGAAGGTGGCGATCTGCTCGGCCAGGCGGCGACGGGAACAGGCAAAACAGCGGCGTTCGCGCTGCCGATCCTGAACCACATCGATCCGAAAGATGCCCCGATCACCACGGCGCTCGTGCTCGTGCCAACCCGTGAGTTGGCGGTGCAGGTGAGCGAAGCCATGTTCAAGTACGGCAGCGAGCAGCGGGTGAAGGTTGTGCCGGTCTACGGCGGCCAGCCCATCCAGCGCCAGCTCCACGCACTAAAGCGCGGCGCGCACGTTGTTGTCGCGACGCCGGGTCGAGCCCTCGACCACATTCGCCGGGGCTCGCTCGAACTCGACGCCGTCCGTCATGTAGTGCTCGACGAGGCAGACGAGATGCTCGACATGGGCTTCGCTGACGACATCGAAGAGATTCTGAGTGCAACTCCAGAAGATCGTCAGACGGTGTTGTTCTCGGCCACCATGCCACCCCGCATCAACAGCATCGCCAAGAAGTACCAGCGCGATCCACAGCTGGTGCAGATCAAGCGGGGCGACACCGACCCCGGCACTGCGCTTATCAGCCAGATCGTCTATCACGTCACCCGGCATCACAAGCCAGCAGCCCTCGGCCGCATTCTCGACATCGAGTCGCCAACATCGGCGATCGTCTTCTGCCGCACCCGCCACGAGGTTGACGAGCTGGCCGAGACGATGAACGGCCGGGGATACCGGGCCGAGGCTCTGCATGGCGGCATGGACCAGAAGCAGCGCGACCGCGTGATGGGTCGGCTCCGCGACGGAACCGCCGAGTTGCTCGTGGCCACGGACGTGGCGGCCCGAGGGCTCGACGTCGACACCCTGACCCACGTCGTCAACTACGACGTTCCATCAGCCCCCGAGAGCTATGTCCACCGCATCGGCCGTGTTGGTCGAGCCGGTCGAGAGGGCATCGCCATCACCTTGGCCGAGCCCCGCCAGAAGCGCCTGCTGAAGAACATCGAACGCCTGACGAAGCAAACCATCGAGGTGCGGAAGATCCCAACCGTCGCCGATCTTCGGAGCCGACAGGTCGAGATCACCGTCAAGGCCGTTACCGAAGCGCTCGAGAGCGACGACCTCGACGACTACGCGTCGGTACTCGACGGTCTCGACGGCGTCGAGACCGATCGCCGCATTGCGCTCGCCGCAATCAAGCTCATGCACGAAGCTCGCGGCACGTTCCTCGATGAGGTCGAGATCCCAGACGCCACCTTCCGCAAAGAGAAGGACCGCCATCGCAAGCGCGACGGCAAGGCCGGCAAGTTCGACAAGAACACGGGCTTCGACAAGAACAAGGGCGGCAAAGGCAAGTTCGACAAGGGCGATCGCAACCCCCGCCACTCGAACAATGGGGACACCGGCTTTGTCTACGTAAGCCTCGGCCGCAAGGCCGGTGTTCGACCTGGGGACCTCGTGGGAGCCATCGCTAACGAAGCTGGCCTGTCTGGCAAAGAGATCGGGCCCATCCGCATCACCGAGAACTTCTCGGTTGTTGGGGTTCCAGAGGGCTCGGTCGACCAGGTCTCGAAGGCCGTCAGCTCAACAATGCTGCGAGGCCGCAAGGTGCGGGTTCGCCGCTACAACGACTGACTGGCTGGCTGGCAGAGCTGGCTGGCAGAGCTGGCTGGCAGAGCGTCGATCTAAAAGGCGAACTCGACCGTCATCGGATAGTGATCCGAGAGATGGAAGTCGACATCGCCGGCCCGATACGGGTCGGTCCAAACTTCGGTCGAATCAACTTCGATGCCGCCGGCGACGAACCAACGAGTGAAGTAGGCCGTGAACTTCGGGCCGTCTGTTCTGAAGTGATTGCGGCGGCTGTCCCATGTTGGCCACGGCGGTGGCTCGGTGCTGAGCCCAAGCTCGGTCATCGACCGAACTTCGTCGACGCGCGAGTTGGTGTCGCCAACGATCATCAAGGTCGCCGTGGGGCTTGCCTCCTTCACCGCACGCATCTGGTCGAGGCGCTTGGCCGCCGCTGAAGGCCCCTTGCCCGGCGCAAGATGCACGTTGGCAATCGTGATGCCATGCATCGTCGTGAGCAACGCGCAACCGGGTACCGACGAGATGCGAGGGCCTCGGCCTTCCAACAGCTCGCTGCGAACAAGCGTGGCCAGATTGCCGCTGTGCGTCCGGGGATTGCCCCGAACCATGTCGTGCGTCTCGATGTAGGGAACGAGCTTTGGCAGCTCCTGAAACACGATCACATCGGGATCGAGGTCGAGCACCGTTTCACGAATCGCCGCCTCGGTTTGCTCTGCGCTCCAGAGCTGGGGCGCGCTATCGGATCGCTCAAGCAGAGCGACGTTCCACGACAAGATCGAGAGCGAGCTGGCGGTCACGAACGACTCCCTGCCGCTGACAACGAAACCCTGGCTATCAAGACCGACCGTCCGCCCCTTCGAGGGCGAAGACGATGAGGTCAGACAGCGCTTGCCAACTGGCCTCGATGATGTTCTCGCTCACGCCGATCGTGGTCCAACGCTCTTCGCCGTTGGTGGCGTCGATCAACACGCGGGTCACTGCGGCGGTACCGGCCGCAGAGTCGAGAATGCGCACTTTGTAGTCGATGAGCTCGACATCATCGAGCACGGGGAATCGATCGCCAACACAGGTGCGGAATGCGGCATCGAGGGCATTCACCGGACCGTTGCCTTCGCCCGTGGCGACAATGCGGGTCGCTCGCTCTTTGTCAGCTGGATGCTCGGGATCGAGCAGCAGCAACTTGATGGTCGCCTCGGTTTCGACCCCGTCGTAGTGACCGAGCGGGTTGATCGCCAAGGCCATCTTTTCGCCCGGTCGGTGCTCGACCATGACGCGGAACGATTCGAGTTCGAAGTAGGGGTTGCGCCAACCCGTTGCCCGCTTCATGAGCAGACGTAGAGACGCATCTGCCGCTTCGAAGTGGTAGCCGGCGTTCTCGAGTGACTTGAGCTCCTCGAGCACAGACTTCGTTTGCACCGGGTCGAGGTCGAGCCCGAGTTCCTTCATCTTGAGCTCGATCGTGGCTCGCCCAGAGAGATCAGACACGAGAAATCGGGTGCCGTTGCCAACAAGGGCCGGATCGATGTGCTCGTAAGCATCAGGGGCACGGGCAATCGCTGAGGTGTGCAGACCGGCCTTGTGAGCGAACGCCGACTTGCCGACGTAAGGCAACGCGTCGTTCGGCGGCAAGTTCACGATCTCGGCCACGTGATGGCTCACAGACGTGAGGCGCTCGACGCCTCCGGCCGGGAGCGTCCGAATGCCCATCTTCAACGTGAGGTTGGGGACGAACGTTGTGAGGTCGCAGTTGCCAGTGCGTTCTCCGTAGCCGTTGATCGTGCCCTGCACGTGACGAGAACCGGCACGCACACCGGCAACGGCGTTTGCCACCGCGCAGCCTGTGTCGTTTTGCGTGTGCATTCCCACGGTGAGCTCGGGGAACATCTCGACAGCAGCACGGGTCGCGCTCTCAACCTCATGAGGAAGCGAACCACCGTTGGTGTCACACAACACCAGTGTTTCGGCCCCGGCCACCGCGGCTGCCTCAAGAGCCCGCATGGCAAATTCCGGGTTCCGCTTGTAGCCGTCGAAGAAGTGCTCGAAGTCAACAAACACTCGACGACCCTCGGCGACGAGGTAGCTCACGGAGTCGGCGATCATGGCGACGCCCTCGTCGAGTGTGGTCCGCAGTGCCTCGAGCACGTGGTAGTCCCAGCTCTTGGCCACAATGCAGCACACCGGGGTTTTCGCCCCAAGCAGGTTGGCCAACGTCGCGTCGTCGTCGACCTTGCCCTTGGGACGGCGGGTTGAGCCGAACGCCACGAGGGTTGAGGTGCCGAGCTCAAGCTCGCCCGCAGCAGCTCGTTGAAAGAAGGCGTCGTCGCGAGGGTTTGAGCCAGGCCAACCGCCTTCGATGTAGTGCACACCGAGGTAGTCGAGCTGGGTCGCGATCTTCAGCTTGTCGTCTGTAGTGAGCGCGATGCCCTCAAACTGCGACCCGTCGCGGAGCGTTGTGTCGAAGATCTCAACCGACTCTGGCCAGCTCGCGTCGCGAACGGCTTCTCTCGAAATGTCCATATCGCTGATCCTCAGCCAGTGACAGTTGTTCGCCACGAATGCGGATCGGCCGCATCGCCGGTGAGCAAGCTGGTGAGCGCCTCGCGAACCTTCAAGGTGTTCGGCCCCGGCTGGCCATCCCTCACGGCGTGAGGGGCGTCGTTGACAATCACCGTGCCGACGGGAGCAACAACGGCAGCCGTGCCAGACAGGAAGACCTCACCGGTTGACGCCCACGACGCAAGTTCGGTCGGGCTGAGCGGTCGTTCCTCAATGTCGTACCCAAGGTCGGCTGCGATCTTGATGACCGAGTCTCGGGTGACACCGTGCAGGAACGATTCATCGAGTTGGCGGGTCACGATCTTGTCGTCGTCGATCAGGAAGAAGTTCGACGCGCCGGTTTCGGTGATGTCGTCTGTCGTGGCGAAGAGCACCTGGTCTGCGCCGTGGTCGCGCTTCGCATCCAAGGTGGGCCCCAACGCCATGACGTAGTTGGCGCCGCTCTTGACCATGCCAAACTGTGGCGTCGTGCGCGGCACCTTGGTCTCGACATAGATCGTGAGGGGTCGGATACCGCCTGCGAAGTAGTCGCCGACCGGGCTACAGATCACATAGAGCAGACCCGTGTCGCTTGGGGCGGCGGCCGCACCGATGTTTGGCGTCGTGCCGATGAAGGTGGGCCGAATGTAGAGCGACCCAGGAGGATCCGGGGTGAAGTCCGCGTTGGCTTCTACCGCGTCGACAATCAGCGTGCGGATCAGATCGGCTTCCGGAACCGTCATTCGAAGTCGGCCGATGCTCTGACGCATCCGCTCGACGTGGTCGTCTAGCCGAAAGATCGCCAACGATCCGTCGCTCTGGCGATGCGCCTTCAGACCCTCGAAGCACGCGCTGCCGTAGTGAAAGACGTGCGTGGCCGGGTGAAACGAGAAGTTCTCAAGCGGCTTGGCGGCCCCTGAGTAGGTGTATGCACCGTCTGCCAGTTCAGCAATCGTCATCGAATCCCCGAACAGGGATCCGAATGGGGCAGCGAATGGATCAGGACGATCTGTCATCTCAAGGTCCTCAGAGCTTGGCGGCGACGGCGTCGCCGATTTCGGTTGTCGAGCCGGTCATGTCGGTACAAGCATCGCACGCGCTGCGGATGCGAGCACCTGCTTCGACGACCTCGGCGTTTGGAGCAGATGCGTCGGCTCCGAGGAACTCGAGCATCATGGCGGCAGACAGAATCGCCGCGATCGGATTGGCCTTGTTTTGTCCAGCGATGTCGGGAGCCGAGCCGTGCACTGGCTCGAACATCGAGGGAGCCGTCCGATCGGGATTGAGGTTGGCAGACGACGCAAGACCGATGCCTCCCGACACGGCGCCGCCAAGGTCGGTGAGGATGTCGCCGAAGAGGTTGTCGGTAACAACAACGTCGTAACGCTGAGGATCTTGCACGAAGTAGATGCAGGCCGCATCGACGTGGTTGTAGGCCGTTTCGATATTTGGGTGCTCCTCGGCAACCTCGTTGAACGTTCGCTGCCACAAGTCACCCGAGAAGTTCAAGACGTTGGTCTTGTGGGCAAGCGTCAAGTGGCTGTTGCGGGTGGCCGCAAGCTCGAAGCCGTAGCGAACAGCCCGCTCGACACCCATGCGCGTGTTGACAGAGCCCTGCGTTGCCACCTCGTATGGTGTGCCCTTGCGAAGCAGGCCACCTTCGCCGGCGTAGGTGCCTTCGGTGTTTTCACGAATCACGACAAAGTCGTGGCCCGGTCCGTCATCGCTTGCGTCGAGTTTGAACGGGCGAAGGTTGATGTAGAGGTCGAGTTCGAACCGCATCTTGAGCAACAGGCCACGCTCGATGACACCCGGCGGCACCGCTGGGTCACCAACCGCACCAACGTAGATCGCGTCGAGCGAGCGCCACTCCTCAAGCACTGAATCGGGCAGAACCGTCTGATCTCGCAGATAGCGAGCGCCGCCAAGGTCGTAGTCGACGGTTTCGAGTTCGACACCAGCGGCAGACATGACCTTCAGCCCCTCTGCCACCACCTCTGGACCGATGCCGTCTCCCCCAACCACGCCGATTCGGTATGCCACGTCTCTACTCCTGTCGATGCAAGTTGTGCTGCCTCACCGGTCACGCCAAAGGCGGCGAAAACTCGGATCTTTTGAGGCGGCGCCACGATACCGCAGGCGACGCGATCCGCTGACAACGGCATATCGACAGAACTCAAGGTCACGAATATCTCAAGCACGACCCAAAACTGGACGATCACTCCTGCAACACGTTTCTTTGTATGGGTGTATTTCGATGACTGACACATCTCTCGACTTCTCAATGGCCTCCGTGCCAGACGATTGGCGTAGCGCCGCGGAAGACGGTCCTGAACAGGACTTCTCGCCGCTGCAAAACTCCGGCAAGCGCAAGCTTCGCATCGCACCGGCCGCCGAAAAGGTTGACCTCGTCACTGGCACCATCGCTGCCATCTCGATGACGTTTGTTGCCGCCGTGCTGTGGTTTGCGCTCGAAACCAGGGGCCACATCGTGTCACCCTGGCTCGCCGTCGGCATGGGCGCACTTGTCGCCGTTGCTGTCCGCCTAGGTGGAACTCGGGCCAACCCCGAGGTGCGAGCCACGCTGGCCGTGATCGTCTACCTCATCGGGCTGCTCATCACGATCTTCTTCATTGAGCGGTTCGACTACATCTTGACGTATGGCTTTGCGCCGGACTTCGACGCCACAGAAGGCGTGTTTGTGCGGGACCGCTTCACCGATCCACAGACTGTCGCCGCATGGGCCATGGGTGTTGTGGTGGCCGTGCAGGTGAGTTACCTCACTCGCAAGCGCTGATTCATCTCTGATCAAGCTGAGCCACGCCACGTGATTGGCCTGCGACGTCTCTAACCTGTGGCGATGGCCGACAATCACGAGTTCTCCCAAGAGGCGTTCGATCGTCTCCAAGGTGAGTACGACGACCTCACCACCCGCGGACGCATCGAGATCGCCAAGAAGATCGAGACTGCGCGGGAGCTCGGTGACCTCTCCGAGAACGGCGACTATCACGCAGCGAAGGAAGAGCAGGGAAAGATGGAAGGGCGCATCGCCCAACTTGGCGCCCTACTGCTTGACGCCACCATCGTCGAGGTACCCACCGGGATCGACGAAGTCACCAAGGGGTGTGTTGTCTCCATTCGCTACGAAGGCGATGACGACGTCGAGAAGTTCCTGATCGGATCGATTGAGGAGCGACGCGAAGGTGTCACCGTGATGTCGCCCGGTTCGCCGCTGGGCCAGGCGCTTCTTGGCGCCAAGGTCGACGACACCGTCGGCTACGAAGCGCCCGGTGGCACGCTCAACGTCACCGTTGTGGCCATCGAATCGTGATTCATGCGGCCACTCGGCCGCGTGACGATTGACCACGAACGGGGACAGGCAACGTTCGCAAACCTACGAATAGTCTGACCACGATCGCCCTACCCAGGTGCAACTGCGCTTGAGATCGTGAGCACTATGAGCAGCAAGGCCCCCGCCGCCTCAACTCGGCGAGCACCCGTTACTGGACTGGCGGTTGCTGCGGCGCGGCGTTGGCCACTCACCCTTGCGTTGTGGGGCATCCTGCTTGCGTTCGGGCTCTTCGCGTTCTTTGGCGGGCTCGGCCGCGAGGGCTTTCCGACCGTCAACGTGCCGATCGTTGTGGTTGATGGCACCTACTTCGTCGACGACCGGGAAACCGTCGATCTCGACATCGCACAGCCGCTCTCGGAGCAGTACGGCGCGGTCGACGGCGTCTCAAACGTCACCTCCATCTCACTCGACAATGCGTTTGCCGTGATTGTCGAGTTTGAAGACACGTTCACATCGGTTGAGGGTGCTGCGTTGCTCGAGGATGTGACAGACGGCGTTGGCCTCCCGCCAGAAGCAAGCGCTTCTGTGCGAACGGTCGACGCCACCAAGTTCCTCGATGTGTACGACACGATCGTGAGCGTGACCGGGCCCGATGGTGCCACGGCGGCCGACCTCGAAGTACAGGCCGCAAAGCTCGCCACCGAACTCGAAGCAGATGGTTCGATCGAAACGGCCGAGGTACGCAACCTGCTGACAGATGGCGTAAATCCGGCAACCGGCGTCGAGGAGACGCGCCAAACGCGCTTCGTGAGGGTCGCGTTCGCCGAAACCGGGGCGTACACCGACGCCATCGCCATTGGCGTCATTCGCGAACAGGGAACCGATCTCGACATCATCGGCTTCTCCGACAAGCTGAACGACCTCGTCGATTCCGCCGACGTGCTCGATGACGGATACAGCGCGGCCGTCACCGCTGACTTCGCGACTGACATTCGAGCGCAGATTTCAAACCTCTCGAACAACCTGCTCACTGGCTTGGTCGCCGTCGCCATCGTGAGCTTGCTGCTGATCGGCTGGCGAGTGTCGGTGGTAGCAGCCGGGTTCATGGCCACCGTCGTGCTCGCTGCCCTTACGGCGCTGTGGATTTTCGGCTACTCACTCAACACCATCACGTTGTTCGGCCTGATTCTGACGCTTGGCTTGTTGGTAGACGACGCCATCGTCATTGCCGAGTCGATCGACGCGAACCGGAAGGAGTCAGACGAACCGATCGGTGTGGTGCGCACGGCGATCGACCGAGTTGGCTCCGCGTCACTTGCGGGCACGCTCACGACGGTCTTGGTGTTTGCACCGATGCTGTTTGTTCCCGGCATCATCGGCGAGTTCATCAGGTCGATTCCTGCCACCGTGATTATCACACTGATCATTTCGTTCCTGGCCTCGATCATCTTCATCCCAGCGGTCGCCAAACCGTTCCTGTTGAAGGGATCGGGTGAACCGGGGCCAATCGTCAAGGCCGAGATGGGGATCGCCCGTGCCCTTGGGCGACTTGCCGAATACCCATCGAGCCACGGCTTGAAGGGTGTCGCGGTAGGCGTTGGCATCGTGCTCGCTTCGCTTGGCGTGATCTTCTCGTCGTTCCAGATAGCGGCCACGCTGGGGTTCAACATCTTCCCTCCCGGCGACGACGCCAATGCCGTCTTCGTGAACGTCGACTTCGAACCAGGAACCACACTCGAAGAGGCCCAGGCCCTCACGGTGGACGTCGACCAGATCGTGCTCGACACGCTCGGAGACGACCTCGTGCGCTCGCAATACATCACGGCAAACGAACGCACGATGATCGCCATTGTCGACCTCGTTCCGTTCAACGATCGGTCGACGCCAGCACCCGAGTACGTCGAGCGCATGCAAGAGCAGATGGATGAGCTCGACGGCATGCGCATTGAGGTGCGTCCGCTCGAGAACGGTCCCCCCGTCGAGGATTTCCCGTTTGCCGCCCAGATTGCTGTTGACGACAACACCGTTGGCGCAGCGGAAGAACTTGCCGTCGAGATGCGGGACTCCCTCATCGGCGTCGAGCTCGAGAAATCAGGTGGCGAAGAGACGACCATCGTCGACGCCATCGTGTCGACGCAGGATCAGGTGCTCCGCATCGACGGTGTTCGCCAGATCGAGGTGCGAGCGGCCTTCTCGACCGACGATCTCACCAACAACCTCGATGCCACAGAGCTTCTTGTTGGCGACCTGTATCCAGCGGGCGACCTCGAAGCTCGTGGCCTTGCCGGTGATGCCATTGCCTTCGACTTCGGACTCGAATCAGACAACCAAGAAGACTTCGCCTCACTTGGCCAGGCACTGTTGATCGCCCTCGGCTTGATGTTCCTGCTGCTCGTGTTCCAGTTCCGCTCGATCGTGCAGCCCTTGCTGATCTTCCTCGCCATTCCGTTCAGCTTCTTTGGCGTCTTCACGATCCTGTCGGTCACAGGTAACCCGATCAGCTTCCTCGTGACCGTCGGATTCATCGCCCTCATCGGTGTGGTGGTGAACAACTCAATCTTGCTCGTCGATGCGGCCAACCAGGCACGACGCGACGGCCTGCGACCAGGTGAAGCGATCGGCCAAGCCGTGACCCGCCGATTCCGGCCTCTGGTGGCCACCACCGTTACGACCGTGGCCGGCTTGCTTCCGTTGGCCCTTGCCGACCCGTTCTTCGAGTCGCTCAGCTACACGCTGATTGGCGGTTTGGTGAGCTCAACGGCGTTGGTGTTGATCGCCTTCCCGGTCTTCTACCTCGCCGTCGAGAAACTGCGCACCCCGCTGCGCAACATGGTCAGGGCCCGCATGGGACGCGAGCTCATCTAGCCCGACGCCCCCGAACTGGCACCAAACCCGCGCACCACCCGCGCAAAACCGTGCCAAATCAACCCAACGCCCTCCCGCGCCCCCGAACTGGCACCAAACCCGCGCACCACCCGCGCAAAACCGTGCCAATTCGTGAGATTCGAACTGGGCGTTGTCGGACCACTACGTTCGCGAGATGACCGGCAGACTCCAGGACAGCGTCGCAATCATCACTGGCGGGAGCAACGGCATCGGCCGAGCGTGCGCCGAACGCTTCTCGGCCGAGGGAGCCAAGATACTCATCGCCGACCTGCTCACCGAGCCGGGCGAGGCCGCTGCTCAGGCCATCAACGACGCAGGAGGAACCGCCTCGTTCTTCGAGCTCGAGGCTGCCAATCCCGAAGCCAACCACGCCATGGCAGCTGCGGCCGTTGAGCGCTACGGACAGATCGACGTTGTCGTGACCGCTGCCGGCGTCTCCAGTGCCGACTACAAGTCGGGCGACATCGAGGGTGGCCTCAAGCGGATGGCTCGCATGGCGGAGGCCAGCGAGAACAATCCGGCTGCCGCGCTCACCGAACTCGACATCGATGATTGGCGACGCGTCCTCGACGTGAACCTCACGGGCACGCTGCTTGCCATCCAGGCGACAGCGGGAGTCATGGTCGACCAGGGCCGACCGGGTTCCATTGTCACCATCGCCTCGATCGCAGCCCGAGACCCACTTTGGGGCTCCCCCAGCTACCCCGTCTCGAAGGCCGGCGTTTGGATGCTCACGAAGAACGCAGCCAAAACCTTGGCTCCGCTCGGTGTGCGGGTGAACTCGATCGGACCAGGCTTCATCGAAACCAACATGACGGCGGCCTTCAGTCAGGTCGACGAGTTTCACGAGGGCATCATCAACAACACGCCGATGGGTCGCAAGGGCCGACCAGAAGAGATAGCGAGCGTGGCGCTGTTTCTGGCCAGCGAAGACGCCAGCTACGTGACCGGCGAACTCATCCATCCAGACGGCGGGTGGTTCACCGGCTGAGCTGTTGCGCAAGCTGGTTGGCAGCGTCGACCACATCAAGACCGTGACGTCCGCCCGGATCGGTCGACAATCGATCGATCGGACCGCTCACCGACACGGCAGCCACGACCTCGCCACCCGCCGATCGCACCGGTGAACTCACCGAAGCGACGCCCGCCTCGCGTTCGGCCACGGAGGCCACCCAGCCGTCAGTGCTCACCGCACCTTGCAGGGCTGCACCACCAGAGCCCAGGTCGAGTGGTAGGCGAGTTCCGACCGG
>CALLGK010000117.1 GCA_938009905.1 uncultured Acidimicrobiales bacterium
GGACAAGCCGAAGATGATGAAGGCGCTCAAGATGACCACGAGCGCACCTACGAGAATGCGTTGCAACAAGGTGGTTTCCTTGGCGCCGATCACGTTGATCAGTCCGAACACCATGGTCAGGATGATCGCCAGCACCGTGAACGGCAGATCGAGGTAGATGCCTAAGTACGCGCCCATGCCGACCAGGGCGAAGGCGCTCTTGAACACCACCGCGACCCACGAGCCGAGGCCGCCGATCGTGCCCATCAACGGGCCCATAGATCGATCGAGGAAGTAGTACGTGCCGCCCGCCTTGGGCATGGCGGTCGACAACTCAGCCATGCAGTACATCGATGGCAGGATCAAGAACCCGGCTGCGAAGTACGCGAGGTAGACGCTGTCGCCTGTGAGTCCGACGGCAATGCCGGGCAACAGGAACAGGCCGGAGCTAAACATCGCCCCCGTCGACATGGCGTACACGTCGAACAGGTTGAGATTCTTCTTGAGTTTGTCAGCCATGGAGGTTCGCCTCGCGGGTCAGTCCCGAGTCCGAAAGAGTACTAATCAGAAGGACTTTGTGTTGGGAGGGGTCCCATCGTGTCGTGTTGTGAACCTGCTCTGAACGGCCGGCCGAATCGGAAGTTGGGCACCCCTCAGTCCGTTTTATGACACATCAACAACCGCACCCACGTGCCAGAAAGGAATAACGATGCTCTTCCGTCTACCCACGAAGGCTCGCCCCACCGTTGATGTAGCGCTATCCGGCCAGATCGCCGCCCAGGAGTTTGTTGCCTTGAACGGGGTGCGAACCAGCCTCGAACTGTCCCAAGGGCACATTCTCGTGTCCGAGGGCGCCGTGGCTCCGCAAGTGGCTCAGTCAGCAGATGCCGCCGGGACGAGCGAACTCGTCGTGATGGTGATGTCTCGCCAAGAGTTCGATGCGCTTCTCTTCGAGCAAGTCCAGATCGAGGCCCGCGTCGCCGAGGTACCGGCGCTGCCCGCTGGAACGCCAGCGTTGGCAACGCTCGATGCAGGCCCGCAGCTCGCAGCACTTGCCTGACAGGAACGTCGGTGTCGGCAACGCGCCGGCGGTTCGTGCTTGTGGAGCCTGGGAGAATCGAACTCCCGACATCCTGCTTGCAAAGCAGGCACTCTACCAACTGAGTTAAGGCCCCGAACTGACAAGACTAGCCAACCAACGGGCCTTCGCGGTGTTCATTTCGTTGACATTGGCCACCCATCGCTAGGGTTCGATGATGAAGGCGATGACCACCTCTGCCGGCTCCGAGCCGGCGCCTGACGCCGCCCAAGGCAGCATCTTCTACGGCTGGTTCGTCGTCGCCGCGATTTTCGTGTCGCTGATGTTTTCCTCCGGCATTGGCTTCTACAACGCCTCGGTCATTCTCGGCGTCGCTGTCGACGAACTCGACGCCTCTGTCACAGCCGTGTCAGGTGCAACGGCGGTGTTCTTTGCCGTCGGTGGAAGCGCCGGGTTCTTCCTATCGAAGCTGATGGACCGCATCGACATTCGCTGGTTCTTTCTGGTTGGCGGAATCTGCGGCGCCATCGCCCTGACCGGACTTCGCTGGGTCACTTCGGTCGTTGAGCTCTATCTCTTCTTTGTGTTGCTTGGCATTGGGTTCGGCGTCGGTGGACTACTCCCGGCCACGACGCTGGTCGCTCGCTGGTTCAACGCGAAGCGATCGGTGGCGATGTCGATTGCCTCCACTGGTCTCAGCGCCGGCGGCATCGCGATCACGCCGCTCGTGGCTCGTCTCTTCGACGCTCGTGGGTTGGCAGGCGCCGGTCCGTGGCTTGGTCTTGCTTGGTTCTGCGGCATCGTGCCGCTCTCACTCCTGGTGCTCCGCTCGAAGCCAAGCGACAAAGGCCTCGAGCCAGATGGAGCACCACGGCCCGACACTCCACCTACGCTCACCGGGGCAACGTTTGAGCAGGCCAGAGCCACGAAGTTCTACCGCCACCTATGCGTTGTGTTCGGGCTCATCTTCCTGGCCCAGGTCGGTGGCATCGCTCAGCTGTTCCGCATGGTGTCCGAGCGGATCGACAATGACGCCGCGGCCACTGCAGTGTCGACGCTCGCGCTGGCCAGCGTTGTCGGCCGACTTCTCGGTGGCGTTGTGGTCACCAAGCTTCGGACCGTGTCCCTCATCGCCGCACTCATCTTGGTGCAGAGCATCGGACTCTCGCTCCTCGCCTTTGCCGACTCGAGAATCGCCGTTGCGGTGGCTGCCATCGTGTTCGGCATCAGCGTCGGCAACCTGCTCATGCTGCAACCACTCGTTATCGCCGAGATCTTCGGCGTTCGTGAATACTCACGGATCTATTCGTTCAACATGCTCTTTGGCACCATCGGCGTGGCCGCTGGCCCGTTCGTACTTGGCGTCTTGCGAGACGTGTCGAGCTACCGCACGTCGTTCTTGTTTGCCGCGGTCGTCAACGTCGTCGGCTTCGCCGTGTTCCGGCTCGCCGGCGCCGCGCCATCACTCGCCGGGGAGTGAACGCAGAAGGTCTTGTGCCAGCTCGGGCAGCGGTTCGTCCGGCAACCACACGGCCCTGAGCGATCGCCGCACCTCAAGCCCGTCCACCTCAATCCGCACCAGCGAGCCTGCAGCGACGTCGGCTGCCACCGCTCGATCGCTCAGCACGGCGGGGGAGCGACCGCTCATCACCGCAGCCCGCACCGCACTCGTTGATCCAAGCTCCAGGGCGGACGTCGCCGGTTCAAAGCCGAGGTCGTCCAGCGCAGCGTCGAACGAGGTGCGGGTTCCCGACCCCGGCTCTCTCAGTACCAGCGGCGTGGCCACCAACGCATCGAGCGCCACGGCCCCTCGTTTCGCCCACGGATGTCCGGGAGCCACAACCACAATCAAGTGATCGTCCGCCACGATCTGGTGTGAAAGGCCGTCGTCACCAAGCGGCGACTCGATGAAGCCGAGGTCGGCCTGGCGGTTCTGCAAGTGTTCGATCACCGCCGCTGAGTTCTCGACCGTGAGTGACACGGAGTCGTCTGGCCGATTGCGCAAGAACGTCTCCAACCACGACGGCAGTAGATGCTCGGCAATGGTGAGGCTGGCGGCTACCCGAAGCCGACCGGCCCGCTGCGCTCGAAGTGCTTCGACGCCGGCGTTTAGTTGGTCAGCCGACTGCAACACGTTGGCCGCCCAACCAGCCACGAGCTTGCCTTCCGCGGTGGGCCGAGACCCCGTTGGTGAACGCTCGAGCAACGTCACGTTGAGCTGCTTCTCGAGCGAACGAATACGACTGCTCGCCGATGGCTGAGCGATGTGATGGGCCTCGGCCGCTTGCGAGAGGCTGCCCAATTCCACAACGGAACAGAACAGATCGAGCGCGGCAAGCGGCGGAGTTGATGGCGGCAGTGGCACGGTCACGAGGGTAGGGCATACATCAAACCTCTAGCTAGTCATAGACATATTCTATAGCCTTCGCGAGAACACACCCCTACCGAGCATGAAGCGGGTGAAGGACGCTGATGAGCAGTGTTCGTTCAGCAAGACAAGCCACAAGCGCAACAGCCCAAGGATGAAACGGCCAAGCTGGCCGAGCTCGCTCCAGGCCTCGTTGTTGTCGCGGCGACAGCCGCCGTCGCCACCGTGATCGCCAGCTTCGTTGGGCCGCTCTCGAGCCTTGTTGCCGCCGTGCTCCTCGGTGCCGCACTCGGCAACGCCGGTGTCGTCACGCCAGCACTCGCCCCCGGTTTCACCTTTGCCACCAAGCAACTGCTTCGCTTCGGCGTTGTGCTTCTGGGCCTGCGGCTGTCGCTCGGCGACCTGGCTGCCCTTGGCCCAGCGACGCTCGCCGTCGTTGGTGTCACGGTCGGCTGCACCTTCTTCGGGACTCAGTGGTTGGGTCGCCGCATGGGCCTGTCGCGAGACCTCTCGCTGCTCGTGGCTACCGGCTATTCGATCTGCGGAGCCTCAGCCATTGTTGCCGTCGAAGGCTCGACCGACGCCGAGGAAGAAGAGGTGCTCACCGCCATCGGCCTCGTCACACTCTTCGGATCGCTCGCCGTGTTTGCCTTGCCGTTCCTCGCCGGAGTGTTCGGACTCTCCGAGGTGCAGACGGGCAGCTGGATCGGAGCCAGCACGCATGACGTTGCCCAGGTCGTAGCTGCGGCATCAGCCGCCGGTGGTTCCGCTGTGATGTCGACCGCCATCGTGGTGAAGCTCAGCCGGGTGGTGCTGCTGGCTCCCATCGTCGCTGGCGTAAACCTTCACCGAGCCCGAGCCGATCGTGCCGCCACGACGAACCGACCCCCGCTCATCCCCGTCTTCGTGGCTGGGTTCCTGCTCGCCATGCTCGTGCGCACCACCGGGCTTCTGCCAGACGTCGCCATCAGCAGCGCCAAGACCATCGAAGGCATCGTGTTGAGCGCGGCCCTCGTCGGTCTCGGATCGGGCGTCCGCTTCAGCCGTCTCCGCACCCTCGGCCCAAAGCCACTGATCCTCGGCGCAGTCGCCTGGGCCGTCGTCGCCAGCGTGTCACTCGCTGGCATCGCCCTCATCTGAGAT
>CALLGK010000118.1 GCA_938009905.1 uncultured Acidimicrobiales bacterium
CCTCCCGCCTCGCCGTCGCGAAAGAGGTGGCACTCGACTTCGTAGATTCCCAGCCCGACTCAGTGCAGATCGGCGTCGTCGCATTCACCGATGGCGGCCTCGTGGTGCAGGCCCCAACCACCAACCAGCAAGACGTGCGCACCGCCATCGAACGCCTCTCGACAGACGGCGGGACCTCGATTGGTGAAGGCATCTTTGCCGCACTCACTGCCATCGCTGATGACCCAATCGACCTTTCATCCGGTGACCCGAGCTCTCTCGACATCGGCTCGTTCTCGAATGCGGCCATCATCGTCTTCACCGACGGCGAAGAGATCGGTGGCGCTGACCCACGAGACCTCGCTGAGGTTGCCGCGAATGCCGGTGTGCCGGTCTACACGGTTGGCGTTGGCACGCCGCGGGGCACCGTCGTCACACTGAACGGCTTCAGCATTGCCACCGCACTGGACGAGCAGCTGCTTAGCGAGATTGCCGAGTCGACCGGCGGCGAATTCTCCCTAGCCCAAGACGACCCGATGCTGACTGGCATCTTCGATGCGATCGATCGCAGCTTCGAACGCCAGGGCGAACGCATTGAGATCACCGCCCTCTTCGCGCTTGGAGCGATGGCGCTGATGATTGGGGGCGCAGCACTTTCGCTGCGCTGGTTTGGACGAATCTGATGCGCTTCGCCTGGCCGCTGGCGCTGTTGCTGCTTGCTCTCGTGCCGATCGTTGCGCTGCTCTATTGGCGCTGGCTGCATCGGAAGCGCAAGTTCGCCGTCCAGTACTCAAGCCTGTCGTTGATTCGCGAGGCCATGCCCAGCACGTCGACGTGGCGGCGGCATCTTCCATTTGGCCTGTTGCTGGCGTCGCTCGCATCGCTTGCCCTTGG
Organism: uncultured Acidimicrobiales bacterium; assembly: GCA_938009905.1. Classification (GTDB taxonomy): domain Bacteria; phylum Actinomycetota; class Acidimicrobiia; order Acidimicrobiales; family SZUA-35; genus CALEWY01. The sequence goes on from CALLGK010000118.1 coordinate 874, forward strand.
GGCTGCTCGCCCGCAGGTGGTTCGTGATGTTTCGGAGAATCAAACGTCGATCATTTTGGCGCTCGACGTCTCACGCTCGATGTGCGCCGTCGACGTTGAGCCGAACCGGCTGGCGGTGGCCCAAGACGCGGCTCGCGACTTCGTTGTGAACCACACTGGCGACGCTCAGATTGGCATCGTGGCCTTCGCAAGCACCGCCAGTGTTGTGGTGCCGCCCACGAATGACACGCAGATGCTCGTTGACGCGATCGACAACTTCCGCACGTCGTTTGGCACGGCGTTGGGTGGTGCACAGCTGAAAGCGATCGATGCGATTGCGGAGGTCAACGATGACGTTGCCTCCACCGATGTAGAGCTCGGTGATGGCGACTCGTCTCCCGATGACGGTGAGTTCCAGGCAGACATCATCGTGTTGTTGACCGACGGGGCGAACTCGAGCGGACCCGACCCTCTCGAGGCAGCTCAGGCCGCGGCCGGTCGACAACTTCGAGTGTTCACGATTGGCTTCGGCACCGATCAGCCAACCCAAATGCTCTGTGGCGGCACCCAGCTCGGCGTCGACCAGTTCGGCAACGGCGAGTTTGGTGGAGAGGGCTTCGGCGGTGACAGCTTCGGTAGCGATCTCGTCGGCAGCTCCGGAGGCGGAGGCGGTCGAGGCACAGAGGTCTCGGGACAACCACCGCAGTTGCTTGTCATCGATGAGCCAACGCTCCAAGAAATCGCGGCCACGACCGGGGGCGAGTACTTCCGTGCCGCCGACGCGGTCCAACTCGGTGAGGTGTTCAGAAACCTGCCGACAGACTTCGAGCAAGCGCCCGAAGAAGTTGAGGTCAGCGTGTGGTTCTCCGCCGCTGGCTTTGCGCTGCTGCTTGCAGCGTTGGCGTTCTCGCTGCGATTCAACCGCTACTGATTCGAGGCTGGCCAACCGTTACGTGTTGAGCTCGTTGCCCGCTGCGGCGCGCTCGAGTCCGTCAAGGATCAAGTTGATGCCAACCTCAAACTCGTTGCCGAAGTCGTAGCCCGGCTGAAGGATGTGGTCGGTGGTGAACTCGGCCAGGTGCGGAAACATGTCGGCGGGCATGCGCTCCGCCATCGCTCCTGCAACCTCAGCCATCTCTTCTCCACCCGTTGCAGGCAGGGTCGCTTCCTGAAGAGCGAACCCATAGAGGAACGCATCGATGACGGTGTAGGCGTGCCCGGTCATCGCCAACGAGAACCCGGCCCGACGAAAGCAACCGAGCACGGCATCGTGGTGGGTCAACGTTGCGAGTCCGGGTGACGTGCGTGATTCCATCAGGGGAGCGGCCCACGGGTGGCGGGCGAGCGCCGCGCGCATCGAGCGGCATCGCACGAGGATTGCCTGTCGCCACTCGGTGTCGTGCGGTGGGAGTTCGATCTCGGCGAAGACGTGATCGACCATGCCGTCGATGATTGCTTCCTTGTTGGCGACGTAGTGGTAGATCGTCATCGGCTTCGCGTCGATTTCGTCAGCGATCTTGCGGATGGTGAGGGCATCAGAACCGATCCGGTCGGCAAGCCGGACGGCCCCCTCGATGACGAGTTCTGCGGTCAGTTTGTTTGCTGGCATTGAGCTCTCCGAACAACGCGCGGTTGACGCCGTACTTAGTACGAGTATAGTCATTAGTACTTAGTACGAACAGGAGCGATCATGTCAGAAGCAACGACCGCAACCATCACTGCCACCACTAGTAGTGCTGCCACTGCCGCCTCCAGCCAATCGGCCGCACCGGCGCCATCTCCCTCCTCGATGCGGGCAGTAACCCAGGCTCGCTACGGCGACAGCAGCATGCTGAGCATCTCGACAGTTGAACGACCGGCCATCGGCGCAGACGAGGTGCTTATTCGGGTGCACGCGGCCGGTCTCGACCGGGGCACAGAGCACCTCATGACCGGCCGCCCGTGGATCCTGCGACTCGCCGGCTTTGGTGTTCGCGGGCCCAAGCAGCCGATCATCGGGCTCGATGTTGCCGGTGTTGTGGTTGAGGTCGGGAGCGAGGTGAAACGGTTCTCGATTGGCGACGAGGTGTTTGGCATTGCGAACGGATCGTTCGCTGAGTTCGCCTCCGCATCCGAGACGAAGTTGGCCATCAAGCCAGCCAACGTGGCGTTCGATGAAGCTGCGGTGTCGACCGTCTCCGGCATCACCGCCCTGCAAGCCCTCACCGACGTCGGAAAGATCGAAGCCGGTCAACGAGTCCTCGTCGTCGGAGCCTCGGGTGGGGTCGGCAGCTTCGCGGTGCAGTTGGCCAACGCGCTCGGGGGCACCGTTGACGGGGTAGCGGGCACGGCCAATCTCGATCTCGTCTCGTCCCTGGGAGCCGAACGAGTCTTCGACCATCGTGCGATCGACATCGCCGACATCGACGGTCGCTACGACCTGATCCTCGACATCGGTGGCCAGAACCCGGTCCGCAAACTTCGCAGGCTGTTGACTGACAGCGGGACGCTTGTGCTCGTTGGTGGCGAGGAGGGCAACCCTGTCACTGGCGGCATCGGGCGATCGCTCGTGGCCGTGGCTCGATCGGCGTTTGCGTCGCACCGGGTGGCGATGTTTGTGAGCACCGAGCACTTCGAGGCGATCGAGCAACTGGCCGGCTACCTAGAGGCTGGCTCGGTCAAGCCTGCGATCTGCGCTCGCTTCACGCTGGATGAAGCGATTGACGCTGTTCGGCTGATGGAGAGCGGCCAGGTCAGCGGCAAAACGGCAATCATCGTCGGCTGATTCGTTGACCGCCGTGTCGTTCGACGTCGCGACTGGTGTGACGCATGGCATGCTGTCCGAGTCAGTGGGCAGCGTCGCCCCAACTCACTCCGGACACAAGGAGATCAACCATGCGAATCGGAATTTTGACCGGTGGTGGCGACGTACCGGGCCTTAACCCCTGCATCAAAGCCGCCGTCACCCGAGTGATCGATGCCGGCGGCGAAATCGTCGGCATTCGTCGAGGCTGGGGTGGGCTTGTTGCCTGCAATCCAGCGGATGCTGCATCGCTCGACGCCAACACGATGCAGCTCGACAAGCAGGTGGTGCGCAAGGTCGATCGATCTGGCGGCACCTTCCTGCACACCTCTCGGACGAACCCGGGGAAGGTTGCCGGAGCAGACGTTCCCGACTTCTTGCGTGGCCAGTTCGAAGGCGATGGTCCGCACGACCTTACACCACATGTTCTTGAGGTGCTCGAGGCTCTCGGCATCGACGCGCTGCTTCCCATCGGCGGCGACGACACCCTCAGCTACGGCCTGCGTATGCACAACGAGGGCGTTCCCGTCATCGCCATCCCGAAGACGATGGACAACGACGTGCACGGCACCGATTACTGCATCGGCTTCTCGACCGCCGTCAGCCGCGGTGTCGAGTTCATTCACAACCTGCGAACCAGCACCGGTTCACACGAACGCATCGCGGTGGTCGAGCTTTTCGGTCGATACTCGGGTGAGACCTCGTTGATCACCGCCTATCTGGCTGGAGTAGATCGAGCCCTGATCTCCGAGGTGCCGTTCGACATCGACCGGCTGGCCGACATGGTCACAAAGGACAAGGCCGACAACCCTTCGAACTACGCGATGGTGACTGTCTCAGAAGGAGCGACCATCGACGGTGGCGAGCTCCACCTCACCGGCGAGGCCGACCCCTATGGGCACCGCAAGCTTGGTGGCATCGGCAAGACCATCGGTGAGTTGCTCAAGGAGAAGACCGGCGAAGGCATCGTGCTGCAGGAGGTGGCCTACCTCATGCGTTCTGGCCGTCCAGACAGTCTCGACTTGATGGTGGCCACCAACTACGCGGTGATGGCGGCCGACCTTGCCCTCGAAGGTTCGTCTGGCCGCATGGTCGCCCTCCGATCCGGCACCTACACCAACGTCCCGATCTCGGTGACTGGTGAGGGAGTGAAGCGAGTCGACGTCGGCGAGCTGTACGACTCAATGGAGTATCAGCCCAAGGTTCGCCACGTCGGTGGCAAACCGATGTTCCTCTACTGAGCGCATTGTTCGGACGCATCTCCCTGCCGGGCACAAACCGCCTCCCCATGGTTGATCGAACGAGCTAGCGTCGCCGCCAGCCGCTGATCCACTCAGCAAGCGGCAAGGAGCTTTGCGTGTCTGCAATCCGTGAGATCTGGCGTTTCCCGATCAAGTCAGTTGGCGGTGAGACCGTGCCGGAGGCGATGGTCGGCCCGATCGGGATCGAACATGATCGGGGCTGGGGAATCGTCGACCTTTCGACCGGCCTGACCTTGACCGCCCGACGCGAGCCTGCCTTGTTGTACGCCTCAGCCAGCGTCGTTGACGGATCAGTTGTTGTCACCATTCCTGACGGAACCGAGACGGACGACGACTCGATGTTGTCGACCTGGCTCGAACGCGACGTTGAGCTGCGAGCCGCCGGCCCTGAGGATCGCGGCACGTTCGAGATCTCGTTGGCTGAAGACGAACAAACCGACTGGGTGCAGTGGGAGGGCGGCGAAGGCTCGTTCCACGACTCTGGACGTCGTCGTCTCACGATCGTGGCCGAGGAGTCATTGCGAGACTGGGACCGGCGCCGGTTCCGACTCAATGTCCTCACCGACGGCCCGGTCGGAGCCGAGATCGAAATGTTCGATCAGAAAGTTCGCGTCGGCGACTGTGTTGTCGACATCATCAAAATGGTTGATCGCTGTGTGGTGGTGACTCGTCCACAACCGGAGGGCATCGATCGCGATCTCAGCGTGCTCAAGACGGTCAACGCCGAGCTCGAGGGCAACCTCGGAGTTGGCGGCACGATCGACACGCCCGGCCGGATCGCAGTGGGCGACCAGATCGAGATCGTCGAGTCGTAGGGGGAGAACTCCCGTGAACGAACTACTCAATCCTCGCTATCCACGCGCCAACGCCTACGACCCCGAATGGGTCATCGAGAACCAGATGGGACCCAATGCGCTCTGGCTCGCCGAATCCCTGCTGAACGAACTGCCGATAGATCCTGAGATGCGAGTCCTCGACCTCGGCTGTGGACGGGCGATGAGCTCGATCTTCCTTGCGAAGGAGACCGGCGCCAAGATCTGGGCAGCAGATCTGTGGATTCCGCCAACGGACAACTTCCAACGAATCTCCGCCGCTGGGCTTGAACACCGAATCACACCGGTTCATGTCGAGGCCCACCAGGTCCCGTTTGCGAACGACTTCTTTGACGTGATCGTCAGCTTCGATGCCTACCACTACTTCGGAACGGCAGACCTCTATCTGAGCTACATCCTGCAGTTCCTCAAGGCGGGCGGACAGATCGGCTCTGTCATGCCCGCCCTGCTTCAGGAGCTTGCTGACGAACCGCCGCCGGCTCTGGCCCCGTATTGGGAGTCGGAGTTCTGTAGTTGGCACTCGCCGGAGTGGTGGCGACATCACTGGGTCAAGACTGGTCTCGTTCAAGACGTGCACGCGTCCGCTGTCGAGAATGGCTGGAACGACTGGCTGCAGTTCAACGAAGCGACGGCGCCACACGTGACGGGTTGGATGATCGACGCTGCGG
>CALLGK010000119.1 GCA_938009905.1 uncultured Acidimicrobiales bacterium
CAAGGAGGCGATTGGGAGTTCCGAGGGATCCGCAAGCCCATGGGCCCGGGCGCCAAGCACTACAAGAGCACCGTTGGCGAAGACGAGGCTGCCAGCAAGGAAGCCGCCAGCAATGACTGACGGAGGCTCGGCCGACGTGGCGATCGAGCGGGCCGACGTCGGCGGCGTCTCTATCGCGACCGGCCATCTCATCGGCGGCGAATGGGTGGGGTCAGCGCGCACGTTCGAGACCCGCTCACCGCTCGACTGGGACGCTGGAGCACTGGCCCACATCGCTCGCGGCGATCAGCAAACAGCCGATGCCGCCGTTGCCGCTGCGGTCGACGGGTTTGCCATCTGGGGAGCGATGTCGGTGGCCGACCGGGCCGCCGCGCTCTACCGGCTGGCCGATCTCATCGAAGAACGAACAGACGACATCGCACTAGCCGAGTCGCTCGACATGGGCTTCCTCGAGAACTCGATGCGGCAGCGCCTCGTTGGTCGGGGCGCCTTGAACTTCCGCACCTACGCCGACTTGGTGGTGGCCCACGAAGAACGCATCTGGGATGCCAAGTCGATGTACAACGCGGTGCAGCGAATGCCGGCCGGTCCAACCGTGGTGATCACACCGTGGAACGCCCCGTTCATGCTGAGCACGTGGAAGCTTGCACCTGCTCTTGCGGCTGGCAACTCGGTCATTCACAAGCCCGCTGAATGGTCGCCGCTCACGGCGTCGATCTTGGCCGAGCTCACCGTCGAGGCGGGCTTTCCACCTGGCGTCTACAACATGGTGCAGGGCATCGGCGAAGAGGTCGGTGCCGCCCTTGTTGCCGACAATCGCCTTCGGCGCATTACCTTCACCGGCTCGCCCGAAACCGCTCGTCACATTGGCAAAGCAGCGGCGGCCAACATCATTCCTTTCACCGCTGAGCTCGGGGGCAAGGGACCACTCGTGGTGTTCGCCGATGCTGATCTTGATGCGGCGGCCAAAAAGGCAGCCTGGCAGTTCGACGACTCCGGTCAGGTGTGCCTTGCCGGCACGCGCCTGCTCGTCGACGAGTCGATACGCGACCAGTTCCTCGAACGCTTCCACCATCACGCCGACGAGCTCGTGCTCGGCGATAGCCGCAATCCCGACACCGACATTGCTCCGTGCGTGCACCCCCACCATCGCGATCGAATCGACGGGTTTGTGCAGCGGGCCAAGGCGGCGGGGCACACGATCCTCCGGGGCGGCCATCCGGTTGAGGGAAGCTTGCACTACGAGCCAACGCTCATCGAGCCAACATCGAACGACGCCGAGGTCGTGCAGTCAGAGATCTTCGGGCCCGTCCTCACCTTCCAGACCTTTGCCGACGAAGCAGAAGCGATTGAGCTGGCGAACTCAACGGCCTACGGGCTATCCGCCATCGTCTACACGACGAGTCGTGAACGGGCCGAGCGGGTTGGCCGTGCCATCCGAGCGGGCCTCGTGTGGGTCAACACATTCCTTGTGCGCGATCTCACGGCGCCGTTCGGCGGTTGTGGCATCTCGGGAATCGGACGAGAAGGCGGCGACCACGCGCTCGAGTTCCACAGCGATCTCAAAACGCTCATGATTCTCGACGACTCAACGTCGTGACGGCACTCGCCTAACCGAACGTGCGTGCATGCGACCTGCTGGGCATGTCGGGGTGCACGCAACGTCGCCGGAAACGCGAGTCGGCTAGTCCCACGCTCCGAATTGGATGGCAGTAGCAGGGACCGATCGCCACTCATCGAGCACGGCTGGGTCGCCGTCGACCACCTCGACTGACTCGTGAGCCCGGCCCCAGAGGGCGAGCAGAAGATCGACGCCCGAACCTCGAAGCGTGACGGCACCTTCGCCGTCGGTTTCCATGGTTGTGCTCGTGAGCTCGTTGCTGTCGATGCCGAGTGGGATCAAGGTGACCGAACCCGGATTGGCGTCTGCCGCGTTCGCCATACCCGGTAGGAAGAACTCGAACGAATACGCAAGCGCATCGGCGGCCTGAACCTCGGTCATCGAGTAGTCATGTCCAAGCGCTGACTCCACGTCGAGTCGGTGAATGCCGAGTTCTGTCGCGGCGTGCGACGCCCACATGCGCCGAGTGCCATGCCCGCCGGTCATCGAGAAGTAGGCCGCAGTGTCTGGGTCGTCAACCAATTGGTCGATGGCGTCGTGTGCCGATGCGGCGAGGGTTGCCGTGTCAGTTCCCGCAGGCAGCCGATCGGCTTCGGCGTAGCCACGGTTGCGGGATTCTGGGTCGTCCGGTGTTGCCAAGATCATGGCCTTCCAGGCGAAGGCGACCCGGCCAATGTGCGAGGCGGCGTGGTACACGGACCATCCCGGACAGTTCGGGACGGGCTGGCGAAGTTCGTCGTCTGAGCGACCGCAGATGTACTCGACGGCGCTTCTGGCCGTGTCGATCCGCTCCTGGTGGGTAAGCATGAGATGAGGTCCCCAATCACCGTTCGTTGCGTGCATTGAACCTGCCCCCGATGGAGGGGTGCACGCAAGTTCAGGGGAGGGCTGTCACACTGCGGCCATGGCAGATCGTGACATTGAAAAGAACGTTCCCGTCTCGCAGTTTGTCGACACGCTGCGCCGTTTGGCAGATGCGATGGAGGCTGGCGAGTCGTTCCGGATTCAGGTGGCCAAAAAGCGCTTCACCGTGCCTGCTGACGCAGAGATCATCATCGAACACGAGGTCGAAGACGGCGAAGAAGAGCTCTCCTTTGAGCTCCAGTGGGAAAACTCCGACGACTAACTCCCGTTCTGGAGGCCATAGAGCACCAAAACGTGCCCTCCGGCCTCCAAAAACGGGACTACTTGGTGAGGAAGCCTTGGCTTTCGAGGTAAGGCCGCATGTGGGGGCGGCTCTCTTTGCCGAGCAGGCCTGACATGTCTTCGCTCCACGCCCGATCGAGCTTTCCGCCCGTGCGCTCCTTGTAGTACTCCCGCATTTGGGCGTCGTAGGCCGCGATGCCGTCGCGGTCGTTGTCTTCGACGTAGGTCTCTTCTTTGAGCGTGACCGACATCGGCAGGCGAGGCTTCAGCGCAGGGTCTTGATCGGGCCAGCCGAGGCACAGACCGAAGAGCGGGAACACCTGGTCTGGTAGTTCGAGCAGCTCGGTCATCTTGGCCGGGTCGTTCCGGATGCCACCGATGTAGCAGATGCCGAGACCAACCGACTCGGCCGCGGCAACCGTGCTTTGGGCGGCCAGCGAGGCGTCGCTCACGGCGATCACGAAGTGCTCCGTCATGCCGCCCGAGAACTCTCCGCCGGCCATCTCGCAAGCCACAGCCGAGCGGTGCAGATCGGCGCACCACACAAAGAACGCGCCTGCGGTCTCGACATACGTCTGCCCACCGGCGAGCTCAGCGATCGCAGCCCGCTTCTCGAGGTTGCGAACTCGAATGACCGTCGCCCCCTGCAGATTTGATGATGTTGCCGTCGCCAAACCAGCACCGATGAGGTTCTGGATCAGCTCCTCATCGATGGGCTCGTCTTTGAACTTTCGAATCGAGCGGTGACTCTTGAGCAGGTTGATGACATCCACGCCATGAACCTAGCGAGCACCGTGCCGCTCGCCCTCAAGGAGCCGCGCAGGTAGGTTCCGCTATTCGACCCAGGCCTTGATCATTTCGATGGTGTCGAGCGGGTTCTCGCCAGCCGGGTTGATGTTGAGGTGCGTGATGCCAACGTCCTTGTAGACACCGAGGCGTTCACGGACGGTCGCCTCATCGCCGGTCAGCATCGACAGGTCGAGATACTCGTCTGGAACTGCGGCAGTGGCCTCTGCTCGCTTGCCCGACAGGAAGAGGTCTTGAATCTTCTCGGCTTCCTCTTCCCAGCCGTAGCGCTTGAAGAGATCGTTGTAGAAGTTCTTCGACTTGGCGCCCATCCCGCCCACGTAGAAGGCGATGTGAGCTCTCGCAGCCTCTCGTGCTTCATCGACGTGAGGGCCTTCGCCAAGCGCAACGACGCCACCGGCGATGATGTCGAGCGGTGGAAGATCGGCAGATCGCTTGGCCTTGCCGGCCTCCAGCGACTCGCCCCACACCTGCTCGAAACGATCGGGCACGAAGTGAATCGGCTGCCACATGTTGGCGATCTCGGCCGTGAGTTCGACGTTCTTCGGGCCGATCGACGCAATGGCGATGGGGATGTCTGACCGGTGCAACCGGTTCATGAACTTCAATGGCTTGCCGAGGCCGGATCCGCCTTGCTCCTCCGACAGCGGCAGGCTGAACGCCTTGCCCTCGTGAGTCACCTTGTCGCCACTCCACACCTTGCGGCAGATCTCGATGGTGTCGCGGGTGCGACCAACCGGCTTCGAGAACGGCACACCGTGCCAGCCCTCAATCACCTGGGGACCAGAGGTGCCGAGCCCCAGCACGAAGCGACCTTCAGACAGTGCGTCGATGGTTGCCGCCGTCTGTGCGATGAGGGCGGGGGAGCGGGAGTAGACGGGCAGGATGCCGGTCATCAACTCGAGCCGTTCGGTCTTGCCTGCGAGATAGGCGAGGGTTGACACCAAGTCGAACCCGTAGATCTCGCCGCCCCACACCAGATCGATGCCTGCGGCTTCGAGGTCTTGTGCTTCCTTGGCCAGGCGCAGAGGGTCGCCGCCGAATCCGATGGTCGTGCTGAGTTTCATGCCAAGGAACGTAGTGCGCTGCGCTGGTCTGTCGAAATTGCTGGAGTGTCGAGAATTGACGGATGCCGCCGCATAGGCGGGGCTCACCGCTGCTTCACTGAGGTCATGCCTCGTTTCGGATTTCGGTTTCTTGCTTTGCTGATGGCGCTTGTGATGGTTGCCGTCAGTTGCTCGTCTGACGGAGACAGCACGTCGGCCAATGAAACCTCCACTGACACTACGGCGCCGGATGCGGATGACGAACCTGCTGAGAGTGACTCAGAAGGCGAGGACACAGATGGTGACGCCGCTGAGGCCGACGACGCGATGGAAGACACGGGCGACGAGGCAGCTGACACCAGCTCCGAGTCGTGCCAGGTCGAGACCGGGCTCGGCCGAATCTCCTCTGAGGCAGGCGGTCCCATCCAAGGCGCTCAGGTGTATGTGCCGACCACCTTCGACGGCACTCGGCTGCCGGTCGTTCTCAACTGGCACGGCCTCGGGTCGGACGGACCGCAGCAGTCGGCGTTCTCGAACTACGACGCACTCGCCGAACAAGAGGGATTCATCGCCGTGCACGCCACCGGGACGCCGGGCCCGGGCGACACTCGCAACTCGTGGGAGCTTGCACAGCTCGACATTCCCAATCGCGACGACCTGGCGTTCGTTGATGATCTGATCGATCAACTCATCGCTGACTTCTGCGTTGATGAGACCCGCGTGTACTCAACCGGCATGTCGAATGGTGGCTTCTTCACCAGCCGCCTTGTGTGCGAGATGAGTGACCGAATTGCGGCCGGCGTCTCGGTGGCCGGTCTCACACATCACGACGAGTGCGAGCCAGGTCGACCCGTACCGTTCATGGCGTTCCACGGAACCGCTGACCTTGTCGTTCCCTTTGCGGGCGGCGAGTCGTCATTGATCGGGGACGAGACACCTGATGGCTTTGCCGAGTTCTTCGAACAGGTGATGCCAGACGAGTTCGCCGAGTTCGCAGCCGATTTCGGTTGTGACCCAGAGCCCGAGGTGATGGAGGTTGGCATCGAGACGATTCGCTACGACTACCTCGGTTGTGACGACGGTGTGCCGCTCATCTTCTATGAGGTCACCGAGGGTGGACACACCTGGCCGTCTTCACCGCTTGGCCCGTTGCTGCTCGACTCGCTCGGCTACACAACCAACGACGTCGACGCCACTGCTGATGGCTGGGCTTTCATGAGCCAGTTCTCGTTGCCTTCCTAGTTGAGCGTCGCCGTCACCTGTACTGGAGCCAGCGTCTGCGCCTGCAGAGCAGCGGACAGGTTGGCGAACATCTCGGGCCAGTGCTGCCCCATCAAATGCGAGAGGTTTGCTGGTGGGGGGTTCTCGCTGGCCCGGCGGAGAGCTTCGGCTGCCAAAGTCGATTGGTTCACGGGCTGGCTTGCCGTAAAGCCTGCGGAGGTCAGTGCCTCGACGTAGTCCTCTGGCGACGCAACGAAACTGGTGGCTGCTGCGGGCGACCAGGGCATCGGAAACTCGACGTCCGCGTCGCTCACCCTCATGATGTCGTAGACAACGAAGGTGGCTCCTTGGCGCAGGACATGCGCCACCTGCTCGAATAGCGCTGCTTTGTTCTCAATGTTCATGCCGACGTGCAGCAGGGTCGCGGCGTCGAAATGTTCGGCCGGGAAGTCGATCGTTGATGCGTTGCCGACAGAGAACGTCGTCTGTTCGGCCATACCGACCATGGCGCTCAAGTGTTCGGCCGTGGCCACGAACTCAGGCGTAAGGTCAATGCCGGCGACGGAGCAGCCCGAGGTCTCTGCGATCGTTCTGGCCGCGCCGCCGATGCCGCAACCGATGTCGAGGTGGTGGGATCCAGGCCCGAGCGGTAATGCGTCGAGCAGTGCACTGGTGGCCAGCCGACCACCCAAGTGGAATTCATCGACCCCGGCGAGGTCGT